>JBATHQ010000628.1:0-1612 GCA_049667005.1 Psychromonas sp. | reverse complement strand
CTCCTGGCTTAATCGATAAAGCCCCGGGAAGGAGTGTTCGATAAACGCGTAGTTATTGGTCTGATGTGTTACTTCTGTTAAGTATGCTAATTGGCCCATTTTTGTCCCCTTAAAAATTGTTTGAATTCATTAAGGTTGTAATAAGCTTGTGAAATACAGGGAAGGAGTAAACGCATCCATTGTTAATGCATCTTTTACCTTATTACCCGCAAGACTCCGCCAACGTTATGATTTTCTTATTATCAAACGGTTATTGTTATATAAGAGCATATTTATGCTTCACAAAAGTCGATCATTGGATGATTTTAAGATGAACAGATACTAAAAAGCCCCCTTTTTCATTTTTAAAATGTAAATATTGGCGTTTTTGCTTAGCGAAGAACATTTTTTCATGTATTCAGTTAATGACTGCACATATCCCACCCCCCAAAATAATAAAAGATACCTGAGCATTAATTACATTCAACGCTATACGTCATAGGAAATAGGAGCTCATAGAGGGGAGGTTGGGTTTGTTTGTCTTGATAATTATTCCGGTGCGGTTTGACAGTCAAATTACAAGGCCTTACGCCATACTATTGCGAATCTATTGCGAATTATGCGCCACGTGCTTCGAGTCGGGAGCTTCGAAGTTCGCAGCTAGAAGCTAAAAATCGACAGCTGTAGATTGGGTCTGTTTATCTTAATGCAGTCTATCCACCGCTTGGTCATCAATTACAACGCAATTACATCGCAGCGCCACAAAACTTGCAATAGCGAGCATCTGCATCATGACCTTCAGCACTACATTGTGGACAGGCCTGGGTGGAAACCTGACGGCCGAATGCCCGCGACATTTCCACGGTAACAATACCAGTTGGCACGGCGATAATCGCATAGCCGGTGATCATCACCATCGACGCCACCGTCTGCCCGAGAACAGTTTGCGGCGAAATATCACCATAACCGACCGTAGTCAGGGTAACGATTGCCCAGTAGATACTGCGAGGGATACTGGTAAAGCCATTGACCCCGCCTTCGATGATATACATCAGCGAGCCGAAGATAACCACCAGCGTCATTACCGTGTAGATAAAAACGGTGATCTTGCGACTACTCGCCCGCAGAGCCTTCATAAGGACTTTTGACTCTCCGATGTATGGCGCTAGCTTCAGGATACGGAAAATACGCAGGATACGTAAAATTCGAATAACTAACAGATAGTGGCTTCCCGGCAAGAATAGACTAACGAAAGTCGGGATAATCGCCAGCAAATCAACTATTCCATAAAAACTAATGGCGTATTTGAACGGCTTGCCGATACAGATAAGACGCAGGATATATTCGACCGTGAAGATGATCGTAAATAACCACTCTATTGCAAAGAGCAAACTGCCGAAATGTAACCGCACAGCAACAATACTATCGAGCATCACCGCTATCACACTCACTAAAATACTGACTATCAGTAAGATATCGAATGCTTTACCCATTGGCGTGTCGGCCTCGAAAATCACCTCATGTAGCGTTGTTCGCCAAGCAGCCATAGGCGGCGTCTCTGAGTGAACATCCTTGTGCTTTTCCATAAAAAACTCCTATCACTGTTAGCTGAAATAAGGGGATCCACCTACTT
>JBATHQ010000627.1:0-1789 GCA_049667005.1 Psychromonas sp. | reverse complement strand
CTGACCAGTTAACCGTTTTCATTCCTGTCTGCATGCTTACTCCATCATTTTTTCAATTGGTAGTACGAGGATAGAACTAGCGCCCAGTGCTTTAAGTTGTTCCATCGTTTCCCAGAACAAGTTTTCTTTACTGACCACATGCAGAGCGACGTGGTCACTGCTGCCGGCGAGTTGCATCACGGTTGGTTGCTCTGAACCTGGTAACAGTGATTTGATTGCATCTAAATTAGCCGTTGGAGCATGTAACATGATGTATTTACATTCTTTAGCTGATTGCACACCATCAATACGGGTTAAAATGCGATCCACTAATGCTTGTTTCTGTGCGCTTAAGGGAGCGGAACGTTGGATTAAAACAGCCGTTGAGCGGTAGATAACTTCAACTTCTTTCAGGCCGTTTGCTTCCAGAGTTGCACCGGTTGAGACCAGATCACAAATTGCATCGGCAAGACCTGCACGAGGTGCGACTTCAACAGAGCCGGTTAACATACAAGATGTGTAAGGTACATTGGCTTGTTCCATGAAACGCTTAAGAATATGGATATAAGTGGTTGCGATACGCAGGTTAGCAAGGGATTGAACACCCTGGTAATCGAAATCGTTATCAACTGCCAGTGAGAAACGGCAGCCGCCAAATGCTAACTCTTTAACGACTTTGTGTGCAGTTGGCTCTTTGACAACCGCACGCATCATGCTTTCTTCTTCCAGTACATTTTGACCAACAAAACCCAGGTCAACGACACCATCCATTATTAAGCCCGGGATATCATCATCGCGTACACGCAGAATATCGATGTCCATATTTTCACTGTGTGCAATCAAGCGTTGGGTATTTAAATTAACTTTTACCCCGCAGGCTTTTAATAACTTAACGGTATCATCACTTAACCGGCCTTTTTTCTGTATTGCAATTCTTAAACGTTGCTCTGGCATTATTATTTTCCTTGTCTTAAAACTAAAAAACCCTCGGGAGGTTGACCTTCCGGGGGCTTATTTTGTTGGTAACCTCTGGAAGAATGAAAAAGCTCTCCCAAGAATAAAATCCTGAAAGATTAGGGAATATGGTGGTGGTGCTGTGCTTTCAGAATTATTTTTTTCATGGTTACATAAATCTCTATTTATTAAGTGGGTATAGACTAACAATCTAGCCATTAAAAGTGAACTGTTTTTTCAGTATATTGAAGATAAATTCAGAATGGTTATGCAGTATTACTGATTAAGTTCTAATGTTTCTTCGATTTGCACTGCATCACTCTGTGCTAAAGCTTCTAATCTTGCACGTTCTGCTTTACAAATATATTTAGGTTTTGATTTAGGATTTTTTTTAGCATTCAGACGTTTCATGCGATCATCGTAAATACTGTTTAACTTTTTCTTGCGGTTCATCGGTTTTTCCGTACTTGTATATAATCTGCGCATTGTAAAGATCTGCCCAAATAAACACAAGTGAAAGGATCAATAGTAGGTGTTTGACAGAGATAATTGTTACTGTGCATGAAATGCACAACGTGGGGATCATAGTTGATTACTGTGCATGAAATGCACAAAGTAGGGTGTGCTTCAGCACCGTGTATTAACCGTCATCCTCGATTTGTTTTTATACCGTCATTCCCGCAGTCTTTTGTCGGGAATCTCGTTGAGTAGAATCGTAACCTGAGAATTCTACTCATCTATATGTGCGTATTACCGGGGGCGCGGCCTTCAGTCCGCATATGCGCTTTGCGCATCTTTTTTATTACATAAAAAATAACAAATCAAAAAATGCAGCCCAAAGTCCCGACTGTGTAGG
>JBATHQ010000626.1:0-5725 GCA_049667005.1 Psychromonas sp. | reverse complement strand
CCGAACTGGCTATTTGTTTATTCGGAAGGGAAATGTTTCTGACTTGCGTCTATCTATATAAGATTTAGGTATTTAATTATTTTCTGCTTTCTCTTTATTCTCTGTGGTGAATTATTGTTTCGCCTGTCTATTGAACAGTAGCATTCTATAGTGCGGAGTAATTAATAATAAAATTGCCTTGTCTAAGGCTGTTTTGGCTCTCGCTGGTGGCTTTTTTAACTGTATGGCGATCTAGAATCTGAACATTTATCGGTTTGCTGACTTTGCATCTTAAGGTAGCTTGGGTATAACTATTCTAAACTTAATCAGGAGTAAACTTAACTTAGAGAACGAAGGGGGCAATAATGGCGAATGTCGGTTGTAAAGTTATTGTAAAAGGGCACGTGCAAGGCGTTGGCTTTCGATATTACACAAGCTTAGAAGCCGGTAAACAGGGTGTTACTGGTCATGTCGAAAATTTAGACGATGGCAATGTTGAGGTTACACTTTACGGCAGCTACGAAAATGTAAGCGCTATGTTGCAGTGGCTTGAGAAAGGGCCGGAAACAGCACGCGTAGATGATCTTGATGTGAGCGATATCCCTTATATTAAAGCATCTGGCTTCTCTTATTATTAAGATTGTGACGCTTATTAAAGGGGGGAGGGGCTTTCTTTTTGCATCTTGAAGCATCATGGGTATACAATTAACTAACTAATTAATAAATAAATTATGAAGCAATATACCCTATGAAAAAACCAAACAAACCATTCTCTCAATCTCCCCGGATTCCTGTAAATTGGCTGTTATGAATACCCCCGTCATTGTCGGCATCGGGGCTTCTGCTGGCGGTTTTGAAGCATTGGAAGATTTTTTTTCTCATGTGCCAACGCCCTGTAACATCGCATTTGTTGTTATCCAGCACCTTGACCCTAACCACAAAGGGATGATGCCTGAACTGTTGCAACGCGTTACGCCGATGAAAGTAAAACAAGTTTGCAACAATATGAAGGTAAAGCCCAACTGCGTGTATGTTATCCCGCCTAACAAAGATTTATCGATCCTTCACGGGGTATTATTTCTCTCAGAGCCGGTGGTTAATCGCGGGTTCCGCTTACCCATTGATGCATTCTTTCGATCGTTGGCGGCTGATCAGCATGAACGCGCTGTGGGGGTTATTTTGTCCGGCATGGGATCCGATGGCACATTGGGTTTACGCGCTATCAAAGAAAATGCCGGACTGTCTCTGGTACAGTCACCTGAGTCAGCCAAATTTGATTCAATGCCGCAAAGCGCGGTTAATGCCGGGCTAGCTGATATCGTAGCCCCTGCTGAAGCGCTACCGGAACGGATTATAGCGTTTCTAAAACATAGCCCGCGAGGTGTTCCAAACAAGTCTGAACCGATATTGGAACTGAAGTCAACCAGCGCACTGGAGCAGATCATTATTATGCTGCGTGAGCGTAGTGGCAACGACTTCTCACAGTACAAAAAAAATACCATCTATCGTCGTATTGAACGGCGTATGGGTCTGCATCAGCTTAAAACGATCGTACTC
This sequence comes from Psychromonas sp., assembly GCA_049667005.1. GTDB lineage: Bacteria > Pseudomonadota > Gammaproteobacteria > Enterobacterales > Psychromonadaceae > Psychromonas. The sequence goes on along the minus strand of JBATHQ010000626.1, from coordinate 4,189 downwards.
TACGCCCGCTATCTACGTGAAAATCCGCAAGAACAGGACCTGTTGTTCAAGGAACTGTTAATAGGGGTAACCAATTTCTTTCGTGATAAAGACGTTTGGGCGCAGCTCAAGTCAACCGCACTGCCAGCACTATTGGCTCATTATCCTGAAGGTAAAGAACTGCGGGCATGGGTGACCGCTTGCTCTTCCGGAGAGGAGGCTTACTCTCTGGCAATAACGGTAATGGATGTATTGGATGAAATTAAGCCCAAAGGGCGTTTCAAATTACAAATTTTTGCTACCGATCTTGATCAGGATGCAATCGATATTGCCAGGACAGGCACTTATCCGGCAGGGATTGAGGCTGACATATCTCCACAGCAGTTGCAGCGTTATTTCATTAAAGATGGAAGTGGTTACCGCATCAGCAAGAAAATTCGTGACATGGTGATCTTCGCACCACAGAACATCATTATGGATCCACCTTTTACCCGCTTAGATATTCTCACCTGTCGTAATCTTCTGATTTATCTTGCAGCGGAATTACAAAAAAAGTTAATTCCACTGTTCCACTACACATTAACTTCTCATGGGCTTTTGATTCTGGGCAATGCCGAAACGATTGGTAATGCCACCTCTTTGTTTTCAGAATGCAAGGAAAACACCCGGATTTACAGACGCATTGACCGCACTAAACAGGAAACCGAAGTCGACTTTCCCACTCGAATATTTCCGATCCTATCCCTGGCTGAAAATGAACCGGAGAGAACCAGTAAGATGACCACAAATATGACCAATCTACAAACCCAGGCAGATCAAATTCTGTTGCAACACTATTCGCCAGCAGCGGTGTTAGTCAATACGGCAGGCGACATTCTCTATATCAATGGTCGTACCGGAAAATATTTAGAGCCTGCTGCGGGCAAAGCCAACTGGAACATTCACGTGATGGTGCGTGAAGAACTGCAACATCAGCTTGAGCTGGCGATGAAGAAAGCACAGATGCAGGTAACGCCAGTGACTATTAGCAATATCACAGTAGGTGCACACACTATCAATTTGACGGTACAAGCTATTAGCAAGCCAAAAGATTTGCTTGGCTTGATGATGGTGGTGTTTACAGAGGTAGAGACGCCGACTAAAGCGCCACGCAAAAAACCGGGTGCAGCAGAGAAAGAAAGTCAGGCGGAACTGCAACAGGCGCGTGAGGAGATACAATCCCTTCGCGAACAGATGCAATCCTCTCAGGAGGAGCTAAAGTCCGCCAATGAAGAGTTGCAGTCAACCAATGAGGAGTTGCAATCCACCAATGAAGAGTTGACGACCTCTAAAGAGGAGATGCAGTCAATGAATGAAGAGTTGCAAACCGTCAACACCGAACTGCAATCCAAAGTTGATGACTTGTCATGGGTCAACAATGACATGGAGAACCTGCTAAACAGTACCGGCATTGCCACGGTTTTTCTGGATAACGGACTGCATGTTCGGCGCTTTACCAACCATGCCACTCATCTCTTCAAGCTGATTCAAAGTGATGTGGGCCGACCCCTGTCCGACATTGTCACGGATCTGGATTATAAAGATCTGCAAAAAGATGCGAAGGAGGTGTTAAAGACACTGGTGTTCATAGAGAAAGAGATAATGGCGAACAGTGAACGCTGGTTCAAAGTCCGTATCATGCCCTATCGTACTCAGGAAAATGTGATTGACGGCGTGGTGATCACCTTCACCGATATTAGTCAAGCCAAACAGCTTGAGTTCGAATTACGCAAGACAAAGGGAGACCTATGAAGACGCCAGCAAAGTCAACGCCTGCAAAGTCAATCAAGCCATCCAGCAAAACCTTACGCCAGCGCGCGGAAGCACAATTGAAAACACAAACGGGAAGCAGGCAAACTATTCCTAGCGACCATGCGACCAAAAAGATGCTCCACGAATTACAGGTTCATAAGATTGAGCTGGAAATGCAGAATGAGGAGTTAAAGCAAGCCCGGATAGCTGAAAAGTTACATTATCGCTACACCGAGTTATTTGAATTTGCGCCGATTGCCTACTTCTCTTTCGATCTCAATGGCGTAATCAATCAGGTCAATTTACGCGGGGCGAGCCTGTTGGGTATTGAACGCGCTAACTTGGTCGGAAAACCGTTTGCAAACTACCTGACAGCGCAACATTGTGATAACTTCAAGCGTTTTCTGGCAGCAGCATTTGCCGGTGATGGTATACAATCCTTTGAAGTCTTAGCACAGGTTGGCAAGCATAAGCGTTGGCTGAATATCGAAGCCAATCTTGGCATTACCGAAACAGACTGTCTGGCCGCGATGATTGACATTACCGAGCGTAAACTCGCGGATGAAAAACTCAAACTTGCCGCCAATATATTCAATCATACGCTAGAATGCATCATTATCAGCGATCAAAATGGTGATATTGTTGAGGCTAATAAGGCCAGTTGCGATACCACCGGTTATTCAAAAGAGGAGCTGCTGCAATCAAATGTGAGCATATTTGCAAGCAGTGAATATGAGAAGATAGAGGCTGCATTACAAAAAAATAAAAGCTGGCAGGGGGATATGGCATATCGCACAAAAAGTGGCGAAATTCATTACTCCTGGTCAGAGATGTATGTTATTGAGCTCGAAGAAAAAGGGGAATTCCGCCGTATCAGTTCCTTTATCGATTTACATCAAAGTAAAAGCGTTGACCCAAAAATACAGTTTTTATCAAAATATGATCCGCTGACCGGGGTCTTTAACCGTATTGCGCTGTTTAACCGATTGGAGGAAGCAATCGCCCGGGCAACGGTTAACCAGCGGCTGATGGCAGTGCTGTTAGTGGATATTAATGGCTTTAAGGCGATTAATGAACGGTATGGGCATAATGCGGGGGACATGGCTTTACAACAGATTGCACAACGTCTTAAAAGCTGTGTTTCTGAAAAAGATACTGTTGCGCGTTTTGGTGATGATGAGTTTGTGATTATTGTTGATGAGTTGGTTAATGAACAGGATGCGGCTGATGTCGCGCAAAATATTGCCGCGCAATTTGAACGCCACTTTGAAATTGACCATTCATCTGTGCATCTCTCTGCGATGATCGGTATTGCCCTCTGTCCTGACGATGGCATTGATATAGACACGCTATTAGGCAACGCAGAAACAGCGGTGCAGCGTGGAAAATCCCATCTTACCCCTACGCAGGAGAGTGATTCTCTTACCGCGCCAACAGCATCATTAAAACGCGGCAAGCAGTCTGCTAACGCTACGACCTATTATTTTTATACTAAAAAATTGACCCATCATTCACGGCAGCAGGCTAAATTTACAGAAGCGTTAAAACAAGCATTGGTGCAGGATCAGTTTGAGCTGTACTACCAGCCTCAGTACGATCTGAGTAAACGGCAAATTGTCGCGCTGGAAGCGCTGTTATGCTGGAATCACCCGCAGCGTGGCGCGCTACATTTGGACAGCTTCATAAGCCTGGCTGAACATTACGATTTAGCGGTGCCGATAGGTCTTCTGATGATCCGTAAAGTAGCACTGCAGGCGGTAACCTGGCAGAAAGCCGGGATTAATTTCGGACGTATCGCCATTAATTTAACGGATCTGCAATTATCACAAGTCAGTTTTATTGGGGATCTGCAGACTATTCTGCTGGAAACAAAGTGCTCAAGAGAATGGCTGGAGTTTGCAATCGAAGAGGTGATTTTTAATAGTGATAACCCAACCGTTTATGAAAATCTGATCAATCTCAGTAAGATGGGCATAGCACTGACCGTTGATAAATTTGGCGCAGATCGTGCGCTGTTTAAGCTGTTTGAGCAGTTAACAATAGAAAAATTTAAAATATCGCCACAGGTTACCGATGTGGGGTATGTGGACTTTGTTAACAGTGCGCTAAAGGATGGGTTTCTTGCTCTGTCCCGCTCATTAGGTGTTTCGGTCGTTTCTGACTCGCTCGCGAATAACAGCGGCGCTGAGCCCGCCGGTCTGCCGTTGCACAGTAAAGCGATGCAGGCCTCTGAAATCACTTTTTATCTGCGCTGTCATAAACGTAAATAATCTGAGCTCGGAATAAGGGCTCTGCACTGTAATTGAGATAAGGCTAATTTTCGCTAAATATCTATTTCATTGCGTCATGCCAGCTAAAAAACGGCTGGAATCACGCAATGCAGTGTGCACTGCTTATAGTACAAACAGCTTATAAGCTC
>JBATHQ010000625.1:0-2665 GCA_049667005.1 Psychromonas sp. | reverse complement strand
GCGTTAGACATTCTGGTAGATAAGGATAATGACACGGTGCCGGTTATTCTGGCATCAATATTCCAACGCAGCCCAACGGCCATTTTCTCGCTGCAAAAGACAGATATCAGCAACCTAAACAAACTTTCCCAACTACGCATTGCAGCCCCTGAAGCAGATTTTGCTAAAACGGAAATAGCGGCGCTGTTCCGCTCACATGGGTATGACTTAACAAAAATCGACTTTGTTGATCACCCCGTCACCATTGACACGCTATTAACCAATAAAGCCGATGCTATTGTTACCTATGCAATATCCGCCGAATTTGCAGCAAAAGAGAAAGGTATTAAACTGAACAAGCTTGATCCTGCCGAATTGGGGTTAGCGTTTTATGGTGACTCGTTATACACATCATTTGAATATTCAAAAAAGCATCCGGATATTGTTAGGAAGTTTACTGAAGCCAGTATAAAAGGATGGCTTTATGCGCTGAAACATAAAAAAGAGATAGCACAAAGAATCGCCGATGAGTTCCCCCGTCATTTAGTGACCTATGATAATATTTTTCAATACAATCTATTTTTTGCCGAGCATATTGATTCGCTGCTTGAATATCCTGAAAAACCGCTGGGTGAGGTCAATAAAGATCGCTGGTTTAATATGAATGAAAGAGCACGTGCATTGGGACTGGTGCGCTCACATTTAAATGATAGCTATTTTAGTTTTGCAGAAAAAGATCATGGCAAATTTGCAAACCCACCCGTTTTTTATCTGCTGATCATCCTGATGGTACTGATACCGATCATCTTTTTTCTCTGGTATCGCCGCCATAAAATATTAACAATTTTCAGTGTGTTATTGGCAATAGCTGTTTTTGAAGCGCAACTGGAACACATTTTTATAATAGGGGAAAAGCGCGCTGACCAGGAGAATGCCACTCAAGTTATCAACTCTATCAGTGCAAAATTACAAGGGGATGTGCAGAACAACCTGTCTATGCTGACCGGCTTCGCCGCTTATATATCGGCCACACCGGATCTGACTGAAAGTGATTTTTCCCGTTATGCACAAGCACTGTTCCAGAAAGATCCGCTGCTGATCAGCTTCTCAGCAGCAAAAGATCTGATCATCAATTATGTCTACCCGCTGGAGAGAAATGAAAAGGCAATCGGTTTGGATTATAAAAACACCCCGGATCAACTGGCAATGGTTGAACAGGTCGTGAATACCGGACAAGTTCAGATGGTTGGCCCCGTTAACCTGGTACAAGGCGGCAGAGCATTTATTGGCAGAGCACCAATCTTTTTGCCGGGGGGAAAATTATGGGGGATTATTTCCGCGCCTATCGATGCTGAACTGTTATTTAAATTTTCAGAAAGAGAGCAATCGCGTCACAATTTGAATATTGCCATTAGAGGTTATGATGCACAGGGCAAGGCTGAACCGGTCTTCTTCGGTGATCCTGCTGTTTTTGACTCCCCAGAGAAATTAGAATCGTCAAGGATCGCAGTCGGCGGCCATTCATGGCACATTGCCGCCACCCCGAGATTGGTCAGCAATGCCTTACCGGCTACTATCTATTTATTGCGCTTTTATTTTATTTTCAGCGGATTAATGTTCAGTTTGTTTATCTGGTTCAGATTCGAGCAGACATACAGGCAAAAGGCACTGGAGCTAAAACTAAGAGACGATAAAAAATTATTTGAGTCAGTCGGCAGAGTCGCTAAAATAGGCGGTTGGAAACTTGATCAACAACTGAATTTTATACAATGGTCTGAACAATCCTCTTTGGCATTAGATAAGCCAAGAGATTTTTCTCCCGCCACCTTAGGCGATCTGAAAAAACACTTTTCAGCTGAAGATTATCAGTTATGGGCAACAAAAGTAAACGCCGCGTTAGCATCTTCTAAAGCCTTTAGTATTGAAATACAACTGGCTGCAAAAAATAATAAGCCACTTTGGCTGAAAATAATTTCAGATGGTAGAAAAACCGATAACTGCGACTCCATTACCGGCACAATTCAAAATATAACCGAAAAAATATTAAGCGAAAAACTTATTGAATATCAGGCCTCGCACGATAGCCTCACCGATCTGCCTAACCGCCGCACTTACCAGGATCGGCTGGAGCTGGCAATAAAAACTGCATATCGTAATAAAAACAGATTAGCGGTTTTATTTATCGATCTGGATCGCTTTAAACCCATTAATGATAATCACGGGCATCAGGCCGGTGATCAGGTGTTGATTGAAGCAGCTGCCCGGCTAAAAGCGCTGATCAGAGCGTCTGATACGGTTGCACGACTGAGCGGTGATGAATTTGCCCTTATTCTCAATAATATTACCGATTACAAGCATGCTTTAACAATCGCAGATAAAATTTCACAAGAGATGCAGAAGCCTTATCAGCTGGGCAATGTGTATGCCCATTTGAGTGCCAGTATAGGGATTGCACTGTACCCGGACGATGCAGATAATGCGGATGCGCTGTTAAAAAAAGCGGATCAGGCGATGTATGAAGTCAAAGCAAACGGCAGAAATGGATACCAATTCTATACTCAGGAGATGCAGCTAAAATCAGAGTACCGCCATCAACTGCACAATAAACTTGTTGCCGCGCTTAACGCAAGGGAGTTGCAACCCTATTTCCAACCTATTCTCGATCTTAAAACCGGTCAAATCTGCA
>JBATHQ010000624.1:0-2648 GCA_049667005.1 Psychromonas sp. | reverse complement strand
ACTCGATATTTTACGATTAATTCCAATCATCGTATAAATAATCGAGTTCCTTTTTTTGCCTTATTTTTTCAAGCTGCATCTCTATTTTCCCCTTAATCATCCGTTTATTTTTATTTTTAGAACGAATTTTTTGGGCATTAGATTCTTCGTTACCATGCTCTGATTCCAGATCGGCTAAATCATTAAGATAACTATGCGTATCTTCATCTTGGTCCATTTCCAAATCAAGATCTGATTCAGGTACACTATTACGGTTATTCATTTCAAATCTCTATCGGTCGGAATTTTCCGCATAATCGTTTATTTTTTTATAAAAACAAAGCAAAAAATTTTCTCTTTATTGATTAATTTTTTTTATTAAGATAGCCTCTTATAATAATTTCTGTGTTGTTAACTATTATATTTATACCCGTGATACTTCATGATGCAAAGTCAGCAAGGCAAATTATGCAGAGATGCTAGGCATAAAATTGAAGTATAAATAGGGTCGGCATCAAGGCGAAACCAACAACTAAAAAAGTAAAACCATACGCTGAAAGCGAAAGCTTAGGAAACCCATTATATAGGCAGTCTCACTCCCGTGCAGAGCGTAAAGAACTAAAGGTAGTGTCACAGCCAGAGTGAAACCTGCAACATCAACTGACAGCAGTGAGCTCTGAGCTGAAAATTCCTGACAATTTATATGTGACTACTTAACAGAAAAACAACGAACAGTATGTTGATATGTCGTGCCCATCTATAAACTTTGTTGCTAATCCGTTAAACTTGTTAAATTAACTTCTCTCAACTGATTAAAAAATCGCACCTTAATGATTTTTTGTTTGTGAATCAGTTTATCGCCTAAAAGGATCGCCCAATGTCTTTTGAAAAACTGCCCTTTTTCATTGAATTATTAACCGATAATATTGAAAATCAAGCAGCCTTAGCTGATGCTATCGTTGAATTAGAAGATACCTTATCTTATGAGCAGATCGCACTGTTATTAGAAGCGTTTCCTATCCCGGTCAGAAAATTAATCTGGCGATTATTAAACCAGGAAACGCAACAACAAGTCTTTATTGAAATGCGCATCGAATCTCGGCAGATATTGTTAAATGCCTTTGAAGATGAGGAATGTTTCCCTCTATTCGAAAAACTTGATGCCGATGAGTTATTGGATCTTTGTGAAGATTTGAGCGACCGTTTTGTTGATTACGCGGTCTCCCGCATGACAGCGAAACAGAGAGCATTATTTAAAAAAGCGCAGGAGTTCTCATTTGAAGAGGTCGGTCATTGGCAAAGTTTTGATGATATACAAATTCCCGAACGGTTAAAAACGTCCGGTGTAAAAAAAATACTTTCCAATGTGTTACCTCCTCTATCGGAAGTCTTTTATGTCACGAGGAATGACGCCACTCTGATCGGTGAAGTAGCAATTTCACAAATTATCACTATTGAAGATGACACCCCCGTCTCTTCTCTTGTAGACAGCGATATCGAAGTACTACTTTCAACTGACAATATTTATTCTGCCGTAGAAAAAGTTATCGCATCAGGGAAAGCAGCACTGCCCGTAGTTGATACAAAGGGATGTTTAACGGGCCGATTGGATTTACAGCAAGCCTGTAGAATAAGAGAAGAGGAGAATGATAGCCAATTATTCCAATCGGCAGGTTTGGTGGAAGAGGAAGATCTCTTTTCTAATGTATGGAGAAGTAGTAAAAACCGTGCAATCTGGCTGGGCATTAATCTAATCACTGCATTTTTAGCGTCCTGGTTTATTGGTTTATTTGAAGGCACGTTACAACAAGTCGTCGCACTTGCCGTGCTGATGCCTGTCGTTGCATCGATGGGGGGAATATCAGGAAGTCAAACCCTCACCCTTATTATTCGCGGGCTCGCATTGGGGCAAATTACAGATTCAAATACTAAAGCAATTGTATTTAAAGAGCTGAAAGTGGGTGCTATCAATGGCGTACTTTGGGCTACGGTGATTGCGGGCATCACCTACCTGTGGTTCTCAAACCCATTATTATCTTTAGCTATTTTTATTTCTATTCTGGGGAATATTGTTATTGCTTCTCTGTCTGGTGTATGGGTACCCTGGCTATTAACTAAACTGAATATTGATCCCGCTCTCTCAGGCTCGGTTATTTTGACAACGGTAACGGATATTTTCGGCTTTATTACCTTCTTAGGTTTAGGCGCTTTGCTATTAACTTAACCCCGTGATCTTTCATTTATCAACTTGCAAAGCAGCGCCGGGTGATAAATGAAAGCCTATAAACTCACTTCCGGAAAGTATTGAATAGCCTGACTGATAACCTTTGCTTTATGGCTTTTAGCCAGATAAATGGCATAAATTTCCCGGGAATACACTGGCGCATCTTCAATAATATAAAGTTTCTTACTGCCGATATGTTCTACAACCAACTGTAGAGGCAAATACGCACATCCCCCTGCTTCTAAGATGTATTCTAATGCGACTCTGGGTTGGCTCATAAAATGTTTTGCCGGAGGGGCATTTTTAAACTCTCTTAGATGCAGGGTATTAACCGATTCACCATAATCAACCATCACGTAGTCGTTTAACTTTTGCGTTTCTATATTACTACTAGGATCTGTTGAAACAAGGTACAGTGGTACCGTCGCGACTTTTTCTGTTACCA
>JBATHQ010000623.1:0-3174 GCA_049667005.1 Psychromonas sp. | reverse complement strand
CCTATTCTCCAATAAATCTAATTAAAATCGACTTTTTCTTTTGATTGTTTGAAGATAGCCGCAGATAAAAAGCTTAAAAACTCATCGCCATTGCGATCATCTATCCATTTTCCATTCCGATAATCATAATGATGACCATTCTCCAGCGTTGCCAGCCAAATCTGGTGCAAAGGTTGCTGACGATTAATAATCAATTTACTACGGTTTTCAAACTCCAGTGTTAACAGACCGCCATTCTGATCGTAATCGACATCCGCACCAGAGTCCTCGATAGACTCCTCTATTTTTTGATAAAGCTGATCAGCTAATTGCAGAAATTCACTATCATTCACATTACTTCCCCTTTGCTTTTGAACAATGAAATGCGATTATATACACAAACTGCTTAAAGGTGCAGAAATCAGTATAGTTAAGAATAAACAACTTTATTGTTAATAAGGCGTGAAAACAACGCATTGGGAAAAGCATGAAAAATATTAAGTTATTAATTACAAACCTGCTTTTTGTCAGTTTATTAGCAGGCTGTGGTATGAGCGGACCACTTTATAGAACCCCAAAACCCGCAACGGCTGCTGAACAGCAAAATACAACACTCGAAAAAATACAATCATCGTCCGAACTGCTTGATAGTGATGCACTAAAAGCCTCTGCCGACGAATAAAAACTTAATGTTTTAAGTTTACATTCTCTTTGTAACACATTGATTTATTATATAGTTAAGTAAATAAAAAAGGATTTAACATTGGATCACTTTAATTATCAAAATGATGGCCGTCTTTTTGTTGAACAGTTACCTGTACAGCAGGTAATTGAAAAAACAGGTACTCCTGCCTATATCTACTCGCGTGCAACCATCGAGCGTCACTGGCAGGCTTTTGATCGCGCAACAGGTAAACACCCACATCTTATCTGTTACGCAGTTAAAGCAAACTCTAATTTAGCGGTTTTAAATCTGATGGCGCGCATGGGCTCAGGATTTGACATTGTTTCTATCGGTGAACTGATGCGCGTTATTCAGGCCGGTGGTGACCCTAAAAAAGTGGTTTTTTCCGGCGTCGGTAAAACTGAGGCTGAAATTTCTGCCGCATTACAGGCGAACATTCTTTGTTTTAATGTTGAATCGATTTCCGAGCTATACCGAATTAATGACGTTGCTAAAGCGTTAAATGTTAAAGCGCCGATCTCTATCCGCATTAATCCGAATATTGATGCCGGTACACATCCTTATATCTCTACCGGTTTAAAAGAGAACAAATTCGGTATTGAAATTGAAAGGGCTTCAGAGGTTTACCAAATAGCTCAGGAACTTGAGTTTTTGGAAGTTAAAGGCGTAGATTGCCATATCGGTTCTCAGTTAACTGAAATAGCACCTTTTATTGAAGCATTAGATAAATTGTTAATCTTAATTGATCAACTTGCAGAGCAAGGTATCACCATATCCCACCTGGATCTGGGCGGCGGTTTAGGTGTTCCTTATGATAAAGAAACACCGCCAGAGCCGACTGAATATATGACGGCTATCATTAACAGAATGGCGGGCAGAAACCTTAAACTTATTTTTGAACCCGGCCGCGCGATTATGGCCAATGCAGGTGTGCTGGTGACTAAAGTTGAGTTTTTAAAACTTAATGATCACAAAAACTTTGCGATTGTCGATGCGGCGATGAATGACCTGATCCGCCCCGCTTTATACAGCGCATGGCAGAATATTATAGCGCTTAATAAAAACCATCATGACGGCAAAGATCGCCCTGTTCGCAACTATGATATTGTCGGCCCTATTTGTGAAACCGGTGACTTTTTGGGTAAAGAGCGTCAACTTGGCCTGGCTGAAGGTGATTATCTGGTTATCCGCAGTGCGGGCGCATACGGTTCAACGATGAGTTCTAATTACAACTCGCGTTGCCGAGCCGCAGAGATACTGGTCGATGGTGAAAAAGCATTCGTGGTACGTGAACGTGAAGAGCTTAAAGATTTGTGGCGTGGAGAGCACGTTTTACCCGAGTAATTTTTCAACCAGTCGCTGTTGGCGTCTGTTAGAATAATTAATTTACTCAGAGTTAAGTTAAACAACGAGAAATAATGAATATTCAATTTTCAAAAATGCACGGCCTGGGTAATGACTTTATGGTCATTGATAACGTGACGCAAAATGTATTCCTTTCTAAAGATGCGATCCGCCGTTTGTCGGATCGCAATTTTGGTGTTGGTTTTGACCAATTATTAATGATTGAGCCTCCTTATGATCCTGAACTGGATTTTCATTATCGTATTTTTAACGCTGATGGCAGTGAAGTAGAACAATGCGGTAACGGCGCGCGTTGTTTTGCCCGTTTTGTGCAGATGAAAGGTTTAACCCAAAAGCGAGTGATTAACGTCAGTACCGCTAATGGCAAAATTCAGCTTAAAATTGAACAAGATGGCAATATCACTGTGGATATGGGCAAGCCCATTTTAGATCCCGCCAAAATTCCATTCATTGCCAAAAAAGAGGAAAAAACCTACATACTGCGGGTAGAAGATCATACGGTTATGTGTGGTGCGGTTTCTATGGGTAATCCGCACTGTGTCGTTTTAGTGGATGATGTTGATACCGCTCCGGTGGAGACCTTAGGTCCTTTGCTGGAAAATCACGAACGTTTCCCTAATAAAGTGAATGTCGGTTTTTTACAAATACTAAGCCGCGACAGCGCACGCTTAAGGGTTTGGGAACGCGGTGTCGGTGAAACCTTAGCTTGTGGTACAGGAGCCTGTGCTGCAGTAGTGGTTGGCCAATTACAGGATAAGCTAAATACTCACTGTACGATCGAACTACCTGGCGGTAAGCTGCGCTTTTTCTGGCAACCGGGACAAAGTGTAAGAATGACCGGTCCGGCAGAGTTTGTATTTGACGGTCAGATTCAAATATAACCGCAGAAATCGCTTAAACGGTTATCCTTAAAGTGTAATTTGTTCGCAGATTACACTTTTTTATTTTTGGCGGGAGTGAAACTATGAGTGCTCTACAACCTCTGATTGATCGCTATTTAAACCATATCGCCAGTCAGCGTGGTTTAAGTCCAGTTACCATCACCAACTACCAACGTAACTTAGCTGAATTTGTTGCCCTATTAAATGAAAAAAAAATACAGTGCTGGACAGAGTTAGACAGCCAGATAGTACGCTTAATGGTGA
>JBATHQ010000622.1:0-3183 GCA_049667005.1 Psychromonas sp. | reverse complement strand
GCGTTTGATAAAAACTTGGCAAAAATTGTAATATCAATATTTACAAAAGGTTAAACATAGATGAGAATGCTAACTACGGTTTTCTGGAGCAGAGTATTTTTAATACAATTGGTATAGCTAAACCCTTAACTCATATCTTACCGCTTAATTTATAAGAAAGAGATCAATTCTCAAGTTGCTGATTTCTGCATCTTTAAGCGGCTTCGATATAGAGTAATTAGGGTCTCAATTTTCGCCTGGAATCCCATTATTTATCGTCTTGCTGACCTTTGCAGTTTGAGGTGGCTTTGGATACATCAAGTTTGATGATATCACCTTGAGAAATTTACCTAAAACGTGTAAGTTTCGATTTCAATTTATTTATTAAAAGGATGCAAGATGCGCATTATCTTATTAGGTGCTCCTGGCGCTGGAAAAGGTACACAAGCTCAATTCATGATGGACAAATATGGAATCCCACAAATCTCTACGGGTGACATGCTACGTGCAGCAGCAAAAGCAGGTACAGAGCTAGGGTTAAAAGCAAAAGAGCTAATGGACGCAGGGCAACTTGTTTCTGATGAATTAATTATCGGTTTAGTGAAAGAGCGCATTAGTGCTGAAGATTGTGCGAAAGGTTTTTTACTTGACGGTTTCCCTCGCACTATCCCTCAGGCAGACGCTATGAAAGCGGCTGGTGTGATTGTTGATTTTGTACTGGAATTTGATGTGCCGGATGAAGAGATTGTGAAACGTATGGCGGGACGCCGTGTTCACTCTGGATCAGGTCGTACTTACCACATCGTTTACAATCCACCTAAAGTGGAAGGTAAAGATGATTTAACCGGTGACGATCTTTCTATCCGTCCTGATGATGAAGAAGCGACTGTGCGTAAACGTCTTGATATTTATCATTCGCAAACTGAGCCGCTGGTTGCTTATTACAAAAATGAAGCTGAGCAAGGCAATGGTCAATACCATAAATTTGATGGCACTAAAGCTGTTGAAGTTATCAGCGTTGAATTAGCGGCTATTCTTGGCTAATTTTTTTTAAATCATAGGCATGAGGGGCATTTAGCCCCTTTTTTTCGGGCCAGTAAAGCAGAGCAGAATATGCTAAAAAAGAATGCGCTTTTATTAGTCAATTTAGGTACACCTACCTCGACATCTAAAAAAAGTGTTCGCCAATTCTTACGTGATTTTTTATCAGACAAACGGGTTGTTGACCAGCCTCGTTGGTTTTGGTTGCCATTACTGAATTTTGTTATTTTGCCGATTCGTACCCCTCGGGTAGCTAAGCTTTATCAAAAAATCTGGTTTGAAAATGACTCGCCTTTGCGTTATTACACTGAAAAGCAAAGCGCAAAACTTGCCGCTGCGCTAAAAGATGATCACATAACCGTCGACTATGCGATGACCTATGGAAAGCCGTCGATCAGTGATCAGTTAAAAAAATTCTCCCGGGAAGGGGTGACTAATTTAACCATATTACCCTTATATCCCCAGTATTCAGTTTCAACTACTGCGCCTATTTTTGATCAATTGGGTGCCGCAATTAAGCAGCAGTTTAATTTTCCTGCGATCCATTTTATCCATGATTACCATGATCACCCCCTTTATATTCAGGCCTTAGTCAATTCGATTAAAGATCATTGGCTGAAAAATGGAAAAGCTGAGCTGCTTATTTTTTCATTTCATGGTATTCCGAAACGTTATGTGACCTTAGGTGATGTTTATCAGCAACATGCCTTACGCACTGTTGAATTAGTGATAACTGAACTTGGGTTAACAAAGCAACAGTACAAACTCTGCTATCAATCCCGTGTTGGTCGGGAAGAGTGGTTAAAACCTTACCTTGATGTTGCTTTGCCTGAGATAGCGAAATCAGGCATCAAATCAGTAGATATTATCAGCCCTGCATTTGCTTGTGATTGTCTGGAAACCCTGGAAGAACTGTCCATGGAAAACAAAGCATTATTTCTGGAAAGCGGCGGGCAGCAATACCATTATATTCCATGCCTTAATGATAACGATGATCATATACAATTGTTGCAGGCTTTAGCCAAAGACAGATTTTATTGAGCCCCTATTTTAAAGAGAGATAAAGTTAATGAGAACGAATTTAATTAAGATTTATAGCTGTGTTGCAGGGGCAATTATGCTCAGTGCATGTTCCAGTTATTCTGGTCATCATACTGCAGCCGTTAAACCAGTACCTTTAGAGAATAATAAAGTATTAATTGAGCAGAACGATGAGGTACCGCCAGAAGACTTGCAGAGTCTGCTATATAACGAATTTGACTCATGGAAAGGCACTCCTTACCACTTCGGCGGAGTAAATAAGAGCGGAGTAGATTGCTCTGCATTAGTACAGCAGATCTACCTGGACAGTTTTAATATTAAATTACCTCGCACTACTTATAGTCAAGCCAAGGAGGGCTATGCAGTTAATAAAAGTAAATTGCAGATTGGTGATCTAATCTTTTTTAAAACAAGCTCATATGCCAAGCATGTAGGGGTTTTTATTGGTAACAACAAGTTTATGCATGCTTCCACCAGTAAAGGCGTGATGATCTCCAAATTAAGCAATGTCTATTGGCGTTCCAAATATTGGCAGTCACGTCGCATCATTGATCAAGGTAATAACCAATCAATGTCTTTATAAGCACAACACTATACTCGAACTACCTCAAGATCCAATAATCAGTATCTTGAGGTAGCTTGCATAAGCGCGATCCTTTATCTCTTGGTAATAACCAATAAATAAAATATGTAAGGAATCTTGCTGTTTAAAATTTGATTTTTTTGTCATGGTACTTTAGTGCGTCGATGCTCTATCTTCGATACTCGATACTCGAAGCTCGATGCTCGATGCTCGATGCTCGATGCTCGATGCTCTATCCTCTATCCTCTATCCTAGAAGCTCGAAGCTCGAAGCTCGAATCTCGAAGCTCGAAGCTCGAATCTCGAAGCTCATGCCTCACTGCGCATAACACAGTTAGCCAACGGTTATTGTTCAATATTCATTGTTTTGTATTGCGCCTGCAGTGCACTCATTCCTTTCCTGCGCTAAATTTCCGCCGCGATACCAGATCACTTATTGATACACTGCAAATGTTAATTCCAGGCAATTTTAAAGCATAATTTTATGAACAAACTGACATTGGTGCTAGTCTTAATATTGGAAGGCTAATAGGGGAGTAG
>JBATHQ010000621.1:0-2311 GCA_049667005.1 Psychromonas sp. | reverse complement strand
GCGCAGGGCAGTCATGTTGATCTGGGTGGTTACTTCCATACTGATCCGGTGAAAGTGGCTGCAGCAATGCGCCCAAGTAAAACATTAAATGATCTGCTTGCAGCCATCTGATGGTCTCGGTCAGGCTTGTTAAAATCAACAAGCCTGTGAGAGATATGTTCGTTGCTTTTTTTGATGCTGATATTTTGCATCTTGAAATATCATAGGTAATCTTGAAGTATCATGGGTATAAGCAGGTAAAATCGCCTGCTTTAAAAAAAGGCGCTCTCTGAGCGCCTTTTTAGTTTTTGTCTTTTTTGTAACCATTTCACCTCTCATCGGAGAATACTGTTTTTAAACTTTGCTGCTTGTTATTTTTAACCTTTTTCTGTTTTTTTATATTTTTCATAAAATTGTACTTCATATAAGCTGCAAAAATTCCAGTCAGTACAATTAAAATTGTAAAAGCGAAAACGATGGGATCATCAACCCACATAGAGAAAAAATCCATTATAAACTCCATTAAGTAAACGATAATTATACTTCCTAAGTACGCACATAGAGTTTTCTGATGCCAAATAGCACCTTTATTGACTAAGCCGTTAGAAAATAACTGAAAAATTATGTACGAGCGATTGGTATCTAAAATATAGACAAAATTATCCCAGAATAAATTGATCTTATACTAACTTTTTGTAAATAAATGAAGCTTTCATCAAAAGATGACAACGGCAATATTCATAAAATCTGAAAGAAAGTGCTGATTAAAGCCGGAACGAGCAGGGGGATGGATAAAAACGGGCAATGTCATCTTTTTAATATACCAAACAGATTAGCTTTGCCCGCAGATAGATTTAAAAATCGTGCTTCTCCTGATTGGCTTTACGGATTGTATTGATATAAAAATATTCCATATAACCCACAACTAAGCAGGTAATGACAATTACGAAAGTCGTTAATAACCCCATGATAATCTCCTTTTTAATGGCTGAATAAAAGTAAATTAGAATCCAGTAATGCTACGATTTAAAAGTAGAAGATAGTTGAAATAATGGATCTGATTTGGATCAATTATGGTAAAAAAATCACTTTGTTAATGTGAACTCAATCATATAATTCAGCTATTATTTCAACCCGTTATAAAGACCAATTTTTATCAATGAAATAATCGGTAACTAAAGCGCAGCGGAACCGAATACTGCATTAATTTCCTGAACTCTGTCTGCGAAAGTTGTATTAAAGAAAGATGATCACCCGCTTCTAAATATAACTGCTCTTGCTCCATTAAAAACTCATCATAGACTTTGTCTATCTGATAAGCCTGTGCAAGAGGCGGCACGGCACCGGGTGCACAATCCTCAAACAGTTCATAGATATGGGACTCTTTCATGAGGTGAAATTGGCGTTTAAAATGTTCATTTAAGGCATGTAAACTGATTTTGTGGCTAGCGGGTAAAATTGCCATCAATTTAACCCCCTGCAGATCCTCAAGCATAATCGCTTTAACCACTTGTGACGTGCTAATGTGTGCTTGAATAGCTGAACTAAGGGAGTTTTTACTTGGTTGATGTTGTAATAATTGGTATTGGATATGATTTTTATCTAGATAATCACTCACTTTGTTTGCAATGCTCATGTCAGATCTCCCGCAATTAAATGATATTAACAGTATAGTCCACTGCGCCTGAACGGTAGTAAAGATGGGGGAACTTGAGATAAATTATTCTCTGCCGGAGCCTAGCTTTCTTTGATTGTGGGTATGCTGAGATTTCCCCAATAGCCGCTCGTTGCGAATTTGCAGCCTTAATTTAATGCCAAATTGGCAACTTATTTGTTTAAGTAAAGGGTTGAAGAGTGTTAAATTAATTCCCGGTCATTTTATTATTCAAGGTCATGTCGATGCGTTTAACCATTTTTCGTAAGCTATTTATCTCGTTATTGTTGATTAGTACCATAATGATGGTGGGGATGGCGCTGCTGATTAACAATAGTTTTCAAAGTGGATTGCAGAATTACCTGAATCAGCGTGAAATTGAAAAAATGCAGGTGATTGCTGAGTATGTCAGTCAATATTACTCACCAGAGACAGATTGGTCGATGATTGAAGAAAATCCCACTCTTTGGGAAACCTTGCTAGTGCAAGCTGGCCAACAGTTCCCAAGAGAAAGAGGCCGACACCGTAGAGACCCTTCTTCGCGGCAAACGCCGTTAATCAATTTTCAGGTCTTTTTATTAAATGCACAGGGAGATCCTGTTCTGTATCCGACTGCCCGGTTTAAAGAGAGGGATCAAAAGGAGCAATTTATTCGCGTACCGATTATGCTAGATGGGC
>JBATHQ010000620.1:0-2949 GCA_049667005.1 Psychromonas sp. | reverse complement strand
GAATGCATGTATTTTTGAGCGTTTATTGCTGCAGCGCCAGATGCGGTTAATGGTCTGATCGATGGTCGATATCAATAACAACGCAATAACGACTAAGGATCCCATCCCCATCATGCTCATTTTTTTAGTGTTTTCAATAAATTCGTTAATATGCATGCGAATTGCATGGCCGGAAGTCGGCACCAGATTATTATAGATAAGATCTTCAAATATCTGTTTCGCTTCCGAAAAAAAAGGAATAGCAGATAACAGAAAGAAGATCACCGCCAGTAGCGGCACAACAGATAATAGCGTCACGTAGGCGAGATGCCCCGCGGCTACTTTAATACTATCCTCTTCACTACGCTGCCATATAAATAATAGATATTGGTATATTGTTCTGATTTTATTCACAACCAGTCGTTTACTGAGTCTCAACATGGGCATCATCCTTGATTTGTTATTCGCTTACTATAACCCTAATGCCAAAGAAACTAAAAAGGTAATCAGTCTAGTGGGTAAAATCAACCCTAACTGCGTTGTGAGTTTAATGCAGAACGTCCTGTTTTTTACCCACTGTCGTGACCCGCTAAAGCTGTTCAAATTCGTTTCACACGATTTTGTGAAGTGAGAACAACTATCTCCTGCAACCCTCCCTTTGTTAGTGCTAATTTTTCCTACGCAATAGTTGATCGCTTCATTAATTCCTTTGCTATAAGCGACAGATAAAAAAAAAGGCCTTACCTGAGTAAGACCTTTTTATCTGAACTATTATTTTTAGTTATTTATTTTGCAGGGCGTGAAGCACGTTTACGATCGTTTTCTGTAAGTAGTTTCTTACGAATACGAATGCTTTTTGGTGTCACTTCTACTAATTCATCAACATCAATAAACTCAAGCGCCTGCTCAAGTGTTAAAATAATTTCAGGTGACAGTGTTTGCGCTTCATCTGTACCAGAAGCACGGACGTTAGTCAGTTGTTTACCACGTACACAGTTCACGGTTAAATCGTTAGAACGGTTATGAATACCGATAATCTGACCTTCATATACTTCAGTACCGTGACCAAGGAATAGGCGACCACGATCTTGCAGGAAGAATAAAGAGTAAGTCACCGCTTTACCAGCCTGGTTACAAACTAATACACCATTTTGGCGCTGACCAATAGTACCGCCTTTATGAAGACCGTAATGATCAAATGTATGGTATAGCAAACCAGAACCAGAAGTCATGGTTAGGAATTCAGTTTGGAAACCGATTAGACCACGACTTGGAATCATAAAGTCTAAACGGACACGGCCTTTGCCATCCGGTGTCATGTTAGTCATTTCTGCTTTACGAATGCCTAACTGCTCCATGACAGAGCCCTGGTGCTGCTCTTCAACATCAACAGTCAATGTTTCCATTGGTTCGTGCAGTTTACCATCGATCATACGTTCGATAACTTCAGGACGAGATACCGCAAGTTCGTAACCTTCACGACGCATATTCTCGATTAAGATAGCTAAATGTAATTCACCACGACCAGATACTTTAAACTTATCCGGATCACCTGTTTCTTCGACGCGAAGTGCAACGTTATGTACTAACTCTTTTTGCAGACGATCAAGGATATTACGTGATGTAACGTATTTACCTTCTTTACCACAGAATGGTGAAGTGTTTACCTGGAAAGTCATATTAACCGTTGGTTCATCAACACTTAATGGTGGCATTGCTTCAACATTGTTTTGCGCACAGATGGTATCTGAAATTTTCAGTTCGCCTAAGCCACTGATTGCAATGATATCGCCCGCTTCAGCAAGCTCAACATCATGACGCTCAAGACCTAAGTAACCTAATACCTGACCTACTTTACCGTTACGTTTCTTACCATCAGCACCGATAATGGTGACTTGTTGGTTAACTTTCACATTACCACGTGTAATACGACCTACGCCGATAACACCAACATAAGAGTTGTAATCAAGTTGAGAAATCTGCATTTGGAAATCACCATCGCGGTCCGCAACCGGCGGTGCCACGCTGTCGACGATAGTTTGGAATAGATCTTCCATGTTATCAGTCTTTTTATCGATGTCTTTACTTGCCCAACCGTTTAGCGCAGATGCGTAAACTACTTGGAAATCTAACTGTTCATCTGTTGCACCTAAGTTATCGAACAGATCAAAAACCTGATCCATAACCCATTCAGGGCGAGCACCTGGTTTATCAATTTTATTGATAACAACAATCGGCTTAAGGCCATAGTTAAATGCTTTTTGTGTCACGAAGCGCGTTTGCGGCATCGGACCGTCAACTGCGTCGACAATCAGACAAACACTGTCTACCATAGACATGATACGCTCAACTTCACCACCAAAGTCGGCGTGTCCAGGAGTATCTACGATATTGATATGGTAATCATTCCAAACAATTGCAGTATTTTTTGCAAGAATGGTAATACCGCGCTCTTTCTCTAAATCATTCGAGTCCATAACGCGCACTTCAGAGCCACCGCGTGAATCTAACGTTCCAGATTGCTCTAATAGTTTATCAACAAGGGTAGTTTTACCATGGTCAACGTGAGCAATAATGGCAATATTTCTTAATTTTTCTAACGACATGACGTGCCTCAAAAGTAACAATGTATGAAAAAATACCAATTAGATATACCTAGCGGTATTTCACACTATATTTATCTAATTGGCATTATATGCGCACATTGTAACCGTAATTTAAGAAATAGAAAGTTTTAACTCCGTCACAATTAACAGAACAGCATTATTATTCGCTTTTAATACGACTTTATGGAGATTAAATTGTTTATCTTGGGTGCCTAGAATAGCGACGCACCGAAAAAGTGCGCAAACGCACCAAAATAGGGCAATGATTAAGCTGATTTTTCTATTGCGCAAGAAAATATTGTAATATAGTGTTATATCTAGCAAGCGTCATTTAATGCCAGATACAGTTATAAAATAAATTTTT
>JBATHQ010000619.1:0-2004 GCA_049667005.1 Psychromonas sp. | reverse complement strand
TTTCACATTAAAAAATACAGGATAATATTATGTCTAAAGTTCAAGGTACAGTTAAGTGGTTTAACGAATCTAAAGGTTTTGGTTTCATCGAGCAAGCATCTGGTCCAGATGTATTCGCTCACTTCAGCGCTATCGCTAGCGAAGGTTTCAAAACGCTAGCTGAAGGCCAAAAAGTAGAATTCACTGTAAGCCAAGGCCAAAAAGGCCCGCAAGCAGACAACATCGTAGCAATCTAATTTGCTGTGATATGTTTAGCTCTATCAATGAGCCAAACAAATATTAAGAGATGGTAAACCCGCAAAGGTTTACCATTTTTTTTTGCAAATTTTAAAGTGATATTTAATTTAATCGCTATAACCGCATATAAAAATACTGACCGCGCATAAATAAAAACGCAATCTGAAACATAAATAACCGATAAATTATATATAAATTCGTTTTAAATTGAGTTTTATTAGATTATTGTTATTATCCTCACGGTTTTTAATGGTCTAACCAATTTATTCTTAATAAGATTTTTTTTAGACTTTTAAATAAGCAATTTTAGATTTTTAAATAAGCAACATGGACAACCAGTTGAGTAATACTTATGGATAATAAATTAAAGAAATACAGTATAGAAACGACTGACTATGAAGTTGGTCAGGATAATATACAAAAGTGGGGGTTCGATATTCACAACCCTGTTTTTGGAACCAGTGCAGGTCTTCTTTTCCTGTTCCTTTCCGCACTTCTAATCGTAGATCCCACTACCGCTAAAGAAGCACTAAATAGTGTCAGAAATAGCATCATGGAAGATTTTGACCTGCTATTTATGTGGTCAACTAACTTTTTCCTCGTGTTCACCATTTTATTGATGGTGTCGCCGTTTGGTAAGATCCGCATTGGCGGTAAAAATGCAGAGGCAGAGTATTCAACAGCTTCATGGCTGTCGATGCTGTTTGCTGCGGGTATGGGTATCGGCCTTCTGTTCTGGGGAGTCGCAGAGCCTACGGCTTATTTTACAGACTGGTGGGGTACGCCGTTTAACGTAGAGCCCTATACACCGGAAGCAAAATCATTGGCGATGGGAGCGACTATCTTCCACTGGGGTCTACACGGTTGGGCTATCTATGCCATTGTCGCGCTCGCGCTGGCCTTTTTTACCTATAACAAGGGACTACCGCTATCGATGCGCTCTGTCTTCTATCCTATTTTTGGTGATAGAGCCTGGGGCTGGTTAGGCCATGTTGTTGATATTATGGCTGTACTGGCCACCCTGTTTGGTCTGGCAACTTCGCTTGGCCTGGGTGCACAGCAAGCAACCAGCGGTATCAACCATGTATTTGGTACTAATGGCGGCATTGGTATGCAGCTTGGCATCATTGCCTTCGTGACCTTTATAGCTATTTTATCCGTTATCCGCGGTATAGAAGGTGGCGTCAAGGTACTAAGTAATATTAATATGGTGTTTGCATTCGCGCTGTTGGTATTCGTTACCTATGTTGGCTTTGATATTATAAAATACTCAATTCCAGAAACCCTTATGGCTTATGTTAAAAACATATTACCGCTGAGTAACCCTCATGGTCGCGAGGACACGGTATGGATGCATGGCTGGACGGTATTCTACTGGGCATGGTGGATTTCATGGTCACCATTTGTCGGTATGTTTATTGCTCGTGTATCAAAAGGCCGTACTGTTCGTGGATTCCTATTTGCAGTAGTCTTTGTTCCGACACTGAT
Organism: Psychromonas sp.; assembly: GCA_049667005.1. Taxonomy (GTDB): domain Bacteria; phylum Pseudomonadota; class Gammaproteobacteria; order Enterobacterales; family Psychromonadaceae; genus Psychromonas. The sequence goes on along the minus strand of JBATHQ010000619.1, from coordinate 279 downwards.
GACCATTATCTGGATGTCTATTTTCGGCGGACTGGCTATCGATCAGGTGGTTAATAAAGTCGGTGAGTTGGGCGCTCATGGTTTGACAGATATTTCTCTGACCTTGTTCCAAGTATATGACGCACTGCCCTTTAGCAATGCAATCTCTATACTTTCGATCGTGTTGGTACTGATTTTCTTTGTTACCTCATCGGATTCAGGCTCTTTGGTAATCGACAGCATCACTGCCGGCGGCAAGATTGATGCCCCCATTCCACAGCGCATTTTCTGGGCAACGGT
>JBATHQ010000618.1:0-3915 GCA_049667005.1 Psychromonas sp. | reverse complement strand
ACATGAACTACGGTTCAATTACTTCGATCATCTTTTATACTCCCACCAAATCATTCACCTAAACACCAACGTTCAAACCTTTCCTCGAAAAATTTATCGCATCATGTCCCAAAAGTAGGGTGTGCTCCGCGCACCGAGTCATATCGATATTGAGTTGTGTTTTGGGGCGCGGAATTCATTCCGCCTGGTTTTGATTTGGATTTTTTATGCAAATAACAAATGGATGCGCAAAGCGCATATGCGGACTGAAGTCCATGCCCCCTGGTTGGTGAATTGTGCTGAGTGTGTGGAATAGCGTGCGCTGCTATTTTTGGGGCGCGGAATTTATTCCGCCTGTTGTTTTACTATCTAATAATTTACGCAGTTTATGAGGAGATAATGGCACTAAGCCTACTTTCAGGCCAAAGGGTTTAAAAACTTTATTTAAGATGTCAGCGCTATAATTTCCTTTATCATTTTCGGTTTCTGATATGGTTTTACGAGAAACACCGACTAGTTTCGCATAGGTATCTTGCTTTAACCCCAGTACATTGACTCTTAATTCTTTGAGTGCCGCCCCTTGAGACATTTCCGCAAGTAATAAACGCTTTATAATACTTTCTATTACTAATTTTCTTTGATTTGCAGTAAGCGGGTTAGAGTGTTTAGATGCTCTCGATCTATTTTCTGTTTGGTGTTCGGCGCTATTTTGCGCGGTTCTTGCCTGTGTACCTAGCGCTATTTGAGTATTCTTTTGTTTGATCGCCTGGATTGTCTCTTTGGCTGAACTGTTGATGGTTTGTTTTTTCATAGTAGTCCCCATCGGCTGAGTTTTTGAGTGATGAAATTAAAACCAATTCCAGGCATTTCTAATATCTGCTCTGGTACACCTCGAGTTTGAAGCCTCTCTTTTAAACCTGTCAGTTGTTCTGCCGTTTCTTTTAACTCACGAATTAATTTTTCTGGTGGCACTAAATCAGCCAGCATTTCAGCGATAGCAATAAAGTCATACTCTCCTCCAATCTCCAGAGGTGGTGACCATTTAGTTGTTCTTGCAATGCCATCCGGGTCTGCTTTCATTGGCGCAAAGTCATAGATGGGTGTAAGACGAATTCCACTTTCATCCTTTAAAAAAGAGGTGTTTCGGCCATGATTATCACTATTACCAAAAATAATATTAAGTAAATCCCGGCGCACCCACTCGATGACAAATGCTTGCGCATCAAATTTACACCCTTGCTCGGAGATCATGTGACTGTTTTGAATTTTAGCAAGAATTTCTCGAATAATTTGATCATGATATAAAGTGACGCCTGGTTTCTTTTTGAGTAGTGAATAGACTGATTCCATGCTGTAGCGCTTTATTATACCATCAGGTAAAAACTCTATATCAAAACGTGGAAGCCACAGTGATGGATAAGTTGAGCCCTCATGAAGTTGCATTTTTTGAGTTGCAATTGTGTTGACTCCCATCTCTGTGAGCTCTTGATAATAATGGTATTCGGCTCTGAGGATATCACAGTCTACAGTCGTGCGGTTACCTCTGGGGAACTTGACTAAATAATGCGTATCATTATTTTCGAGGTCGTTTTGGTAAGTATCTATCCAGATCTGTTGTTGTTCATTGCATCTTAATAATAGCTTCGGTGCTTCACCTCCGGCTCCTGTTGCACCACCCGCTGCCGCACCACGTTGTTGTGCATAATCCAAAAAATCAGATGCTCTATTGATGACATCATCGATGCTAAAAAATAGTGTTTCAGCTAAGTGATGGTATTCGGGTAGCGACTCTTTAATTCTAAGATTACCAACCGGTGACATGGTACCAAACTTGAGTAAAACAAAATTCTGTTGATCTAAGGTTAGTCCATCAATGTCAAGATGTTTTAACCAGTAACGCCGACTTGCGCCGCTTGGCATTATGTCATCAAGAAACCTCATCCAACCCGTATCGCCATCGTTTTCAAAGAACAGTGACACAGGATGGTTGACTGATACTGCATGATGATCATCTTTTGATAAATGCTGTATTGCGTAATCGGTTTCATATTCTAGCTCAGTTACTCGATATGAATTATTTTCATTATTTGGAAATAGGATCTCTGCAATATCAGTCCATTTATTTTCTAGAAATGCTTGGACAGTAAGTTGCGTCATAATTTTCACCAGTAATACATTAATGTTTCTTATAGTACTCAAAAAATGACCTTTTGCAACTTTATGAGTGATATAAGAGTCATCTGTTACCTACTTCCGATCAAAACGATAATTTTGCTGTAGGCTGATAACAGTCTATCGCAGCGTGCTCTAAGGCAAAATCAAAACAATGCAGCCTAAAGGCCGCGCCCCTAAAGATCGAGTTGATGGCACACACCCGACCTTAGCCATATTTTAATACTGCAGTTTACGGCAATTCGCAATTAAACCGCATGCGAAAGTTACCAGATCCTAACTTCTTTACTGATTTAACATCTCCACATAGTGATTCGAATAATCGGTTTAATCAAATCACAAAATGATTTGATTAAAAATGGTATTCAGATCATAATGTGAGTTGATTAACTTGTGTTTTCAAATCAAGGAACCTCTATGTGGATCTGGCAACAGACTGATTGGCCCAACTTCAACTGGGATAAAACCATTGTAGAACCGATGGTTAGGCAGACTCGTCTAAACCAGGGTATCTTATTGGGCAAAATGTTCGGTCATTCTCAAAATGAAAAAGAGAGCTTGCTAGATACTTTGCTGGCGAACATCGTTCACTCAAGTGCAATTGAAGGTGAGAAGTTAAATGCTTTCTCTGTGCGCTCGTCGCTGGCCAATAAATTGGGCTTGTCTGAGGAGCTGCCTTTCCCGACAACCGAGCAAACCGATGGTCTTGCTGAAATTATGGTGGATGCGGTTGAAAACCTAGATACACCTTTAACGCTTGAAAGAATCCTACACTGGCACGATCGGTTATTTCCAGTGGGTTACACGATATTTAATCCAGTAATTGGCGGTCAATTGCGCGGCGATGCACCGATGCAGGTAGTTTCTGGTCGAATAGATAGACCGATTGTTCACTTTGAAGCACCGGGGCGCGAGATACTTGATAGAGAGTTAAAAGAATTCATCCTGTGGTTTAACGTATCTAAAGGTAACATCTCACTAGATCCATTGCTTAGAGCGGCAATTACTCACTTGTGGTTTGTTACGTTACATCCGCTTGATGATGGTAACGGTCGTATCACTCGCTTATTAACCGATTTAGCGTTGGCCCAAGCTGAACAGCAATCAGTACGCTTTTACGCAATGTCAGTGGGTATACTGGCAAAGAGAAAAAGCTATTACGAGATCCTTGAACGAACTCAGAAAGGGGAGCTGGACATTACCTATTGGTTAGTTTGGTTTTTTGAAACCTTAAACAAGACGTTTGACGAGGCATTAAAAGAGATTGATCAGACAATTTTCAAAACTAATTTTTGGCGAAATGTTGATCAAACATCATTGACTAAAGAGCAAGTGAAAGTGCTTAATCGAATGCTTGATGGAGACTTTACTGACGGGATTAATACATCCCAATACCACAAGGTCACCAAAGTCAGTAAACCGACAGCCACTCGCCATTTGACCATGCTGGTAGAGCAGGGGTGTTTAGTGAAATCTGGGGCAGGACGTAGCACTCGATATTTACTTCCTAGATCACACACAGGTCCTTGTGCTTAAGGTTGTTATTAATTATCCCTTGTTGGGGATAAAGTGTCATTCTGTTTTGCTTGCTGTTTTTGGGGCGTGGAATTTATTCCGCCTTGGGTTTTTCTTGAAATTTTGTGGCATTACGTCCCAAACGTAGGGTGTTTTTTAACTAGCCGTTTAGTTTTGTGTAGGCCTTCGCTTGTGACATTTGTACTAACTTTTATTGTTGGCGTTTCGCTCCTGACGGCGACCCTACTT
>JBATHQ010000617.1:0-5820 GCA_049667005.1 Psychromonas sp. | reverse complement strand
TCTAACAAGCTTACTACCGCATCCGCAGTATCACTCTTTAAGTGGCCGTACATTTTATCTTCATACTCAGGGATAAGCGTTTCAATAGATTTACCCGTAGAGCAGGAAAGCAAAGTCAGCAGGTTTGAAACACCCGGCTTTTCAACGGGGTCGTAATAGATGCGCGCCTGCTCATCAGAATCCGTTTCAGCACTTTTAATTTTCTTCAAAATCTTTTTCGGATCTTCTAATAAGCCAATAAAGTTTTTAGGATTATCATCGGACTTGGACATTTTCTTAGTCGGGTCCTGCAGGCTCATAATACGGGCCCCATGTTCAGGAATAGCCGGCTCGGGAACCACAAAAGTATCCCCGTAAGCATTATTAAAACGTATCGCAATATCCCGCGCTAATTCAAGATGCTGTTTCTGATCACTGCCCACCGGCACATGCTGAGGACCATAGACAAGAATATCAGCGGCCATTAACACCGGGTAACTGAATAAACCCACATTGATATTATTCGCATTTTTTTGCGATTTATCCTTAAACTGGGTCATTCGGTTTAATTCACCCATTTGCGTGTAGCAGTTTAAGATCCAGGAAAGCTCTGCATGCTCCGGCACTTGAGACTGAATAAACATAGTGCTTTTTAGCGGATCGATACCCACCGCCTGATACATCGCCAAACCATCGTAAATGGCTTTGCGTAGAGCGATAGGATCTTGACGTACCGTAATCGCATGCAGATCCACCAGGCAAAATAAGCAGTCGTGGGTTTTCTGCATTTCTACCCATTGTCGCAATGCGCCCATGTAATTGCCGATGGTGAGTGCGCCAGAGGGCTGGCAGCCGCTTAAAACTATTGGTTTGGTCATCTATCTTTCCTTTGCCTACCGTTAAAGTAGATCTGATAATTCGTTAAACTGCTCAATGAGCTAATCGCAATTTAATAGTGAAACAGGCTGCGTATACCCATGTTACTTCAAGATGCAAAATCAGCAAGCCGGCACACTATTGGCCAGCGAGTGGTCTAAATCTCAGTTGCTCAGTTTGATATTGTTAATGTTAGCTGTTAACACTCAATGTTGGCTAACTCACTACGCATTTTGTCAATCACCACCTTATAGTCAGGCTGATCGAAAATTGCAGAGCCTGCCACAAACATATCGGCACCAGCCAGTGCAATCTCTTTAATATTATCTGTTTTAACGCCGCCATCAACCTGCAGGCGAATGTCACGACCGCTAGCCGTAATCAATTTTTTAACCTGGCGTAACTTTTCAAGAGTATTCGGAATAAATGATTGCCCGCCAAAACCCGGATTAACAGACATTAATAAAATAACGTCTAATCTATCCATCACGTGCGTTAATACTTCTAATGAAGTGGCCGGGTTTAATACTAAACCGGCTTTACAGCCATGATCTTTAATTAGCTGTAAAGAGCGATCTACATGCTCAGAGGCTTCCGGATGAAAAGTAATAATTGAGGCACCAGCCTTGGCAAAATCGACAATCATAGTATCAACCGGTTTTACCATCAGATGCACATCAATTGGCGCAGTAATACCGTAGTTGCGTAACGCTTTGCACACCATCGGACCGATAGTTAAATTAGGCACGTAGTGATTATCCATTACATCAAAATGCACTACATCTGCGCCAGCGGCTAATACTTTTTCAACATCTGCGCCTAATTGGGCAAAATCGGCGGAGAGGATTGAAGGGGCAATTAAATAATCAGTCATGCTATGTTTCCGTTTGCTAAAGTGAATGCGTATTCTACCGAAGCAGAAGCAAACAGACTATTGTTTATTTTGCAGGCTGTTTGTCTACAGCAGGCTGGGCATGAAACAATGCGAATAACTCACCTACCGGTTGACGGGTTGATGATTTACTGCTGATGGTTCGCGATACCTGTACCTTGTCGCAGTCAGCATCGCGATAAAGTTCTTGAGTTAAAACCGTATCGTGGTTACTCACTAATACACAGCATTTTGACTCGCGCGCGAGTCTGGCAAGATTAGCCTGATCATCCAAACTAAAACCATCACCTACATAATTGGTAAATGAGGCGCTTTTGCTCAGCGGCACATAGGGAGGATCGCAATATAAAACGTCATCATCACGTAAATACTGAAATAACTTGTGATAAGGTTTACAGGTAAAGGTCGCTTTTTTGGCTTTTTCAGAAAAGATAAGCAACTCTTTTTCGGGGAAATAGGGTTTTTTGTAACGTCCGAAGGGCACGTTAAAACCACCACTTTTGTTATAACGACACAGACCGTTATAACCATAACGATTCAAATAAAGGAATAATAGCGAGCGTTTATACACATCTTTGCACTCATTAAACTCACTGCGCAGCTGATAATAAACCGTTTCATTATTAAATTGATCCTGGAAATAATATTTAGCATCGTTAATAAATTGTTTAGGCTTTTTTTTGATGATGTTGTACATGCCAATCAAATCAGGATTAATATCATTAAGCAGGTATTCATCAAAATGACTATTTAAAAAAACAGAGCCAGCTCCGACAAAGGGTTCAACAAGACGCCTTCCTGGAGGTAAGCGTTGATTGATCTGTTCTGTGAGTGTGAATTTCCCGCCGGCCCATTTCAGGAATGCTCTATTTTTTTTAATCATTGTTTATTAGATCAGTGTTTATTGAATTCTTGTTTATTGAATTAGAGTTTATTGAACGAGTGTTTAAACGCAAATCCCGATGGATGTCTTGATAGCTTACAATAGGTAATAGCAAGCTTGATAAAGAATCGGATAAACCTTGCTGAGCCTTTTGGGCCGTAGCAAAGCTATCAAATTCGCCATAAATAAGCACAAACCAAGGCTGATTATTTCTGCTTGTTTGGTAGATATAAAGTTTTTCTTCAGGAAGGTCCTGTTGACCAATAAAGGCGAGCAATTTATCCAGCGTTTGCAGCTCAGACAGTTTCACGGTAAAGCGATCAGCAGGCTTGGCAAGAAGTATCTCAGTCGGCGTCAAAATCAGATCCAGAATGTTGTTTTTCCCCGCTGCCTCAACAGGCACAGCGCTCTCTGTCTGTTGATCGACAATACTTTTCTCCTGTACGTCAACAAGGTCGATTTGAGATTCATCAGGTTCATCCATTTTTATAATGGAGATGCTCGGTTGACCATTGTTAGTCTGTTGAGTTTGCATTTCCGGTTGCTCGGGAGAGGGTGTTTTGGCAACGTCAACAACATCAACAACATAACGCTCTTCCAATCCGGCCAACTCCTGTTTGGCAATGACCACCCGCTTACCATTAAGATCACTCTCACCAACACTATATGGGGTATCTTCTATCACCTCGGTCGGATCTTCCTGCCAGTTCTTAGTCATCATTTCGACAGGTGGTTGAGCAGCGTTCACCGGGGTTGCTGCGACCTTCTCATCAATAGAAGTAGAATTAGAATTGATCAAGACATCGGACAAAAAATAGAAAACGAGACCGATAGCCAGTATTAACATGGCAATTATCAGCAAAATTTGAGATAAATTCTCTTTGATCCATGATGGTTGCATATCGTAATGTGAATTTGCGCTCATTTTCTCTGCTCATTGAATGATTCGGATAGCATCTAAGTTCTCACTTAAGCCGCCCGATGCTAAACCGGATAAAAATGATGGCCGCTTGTCTTTATCAGTTTACAACATTCTTACTAAACAGCGAGTTAAGACTCAATGACCTGTTGCAATACTTGTTCACTAACATTATCAAATATAGCGCTTGTGCCAATCGAGGTCGGTAGAATTAAACGTAATTTACCGTTTAATACTTTTTTATCCAGTTGCATATGCTCTGCAAAGTGCTCATAGCGCATCTCTTGTGGTGCCGCTATCGGTAAATCGAACTGTTTAAGTAATGCAACAATTTGTGTCACTTGTGCTGATTCAATAAGACCAAGATGCACAGCCGTTTTGGCAGCAAGCACCATTCCCGCTGCGACGGCTTCGCCATGCAGCCAGTTACCATATCCTTGTTCAGCTTCAATAGCATGGCCAAATGTATGCCCTAGATTGAGCAAAGCGCGAATACCGCCCTCTTTCTCATCCAGTGAGACAATTTCAGCTTTCATTTCACAGCAGCGTTTGATCATATAGGTGATCGCCGCAGGTTGTAATGATTTAACCTCGCTTACATTCTCTTCAAGCCAGGTAAAAAAATCCGCATCGTAAATAATGCCATATTTAATCACTTCGGCCATTCCCGCAGAGAATTCACGGGCCGGTAATGTTTTCAGACAATTTATATCGATGATAACTGACTGAGGCTGATAAAAGGCGCCAATCATATTCTTACCAAGAGGATGGTTAACCGCGGTTTTACCGCCTACCGAGGAGTCAACTTGTGATAGCAGCGTAGTCGGAACCTGAATAAACGGGACACCGCGCTGATAACAAGCTGCGGCAAAACCCGCCATATCACCAATCACTCCGCCACCAAGTGCAATAATAGTGGTATCACGCGCGTGTTTATTGGCTAACAAAGCCGTTAAAATCGTTTCTAAGGTTGCCAGCGTTTTAAATTTTTCACCATCAGGTAAAATAACCTGATCGATTTTAAAATCACTCAATGTCTCTTTACAGGCCGCTAAATACAAAGGCGCAACGATTTCATTACTGACAATCATCACCTTTTTACCCTTGATAGCTGATCTAAATAACGCTTTTTGGGTTAATAAACCTTCACCAATTAAGATCGGGTAACTACGTTCGCCTAAATCAACAGTTAACTTTTCCATTAGAAATCCAGTAATGCAATAATTTGACTCGCAACAACTTTTGCACTTTGCTCATCTGTTTCGATGGTATAATCAGCCACCTCATCATAAAATTCATTTCGCTTTTCAGCTAACTCTTCCAATACTGAACGCGGATCTTCTGTTTGTAACAAGGGACGACGCTTGTCCTTTAGAGTGCGAGCTAACTGTTTGTTGACACTGGTTTTTAAATAAACAACAATGCCGCGTGCGGACAAATGAACTCTATTCTCCGGACGGATCAGCGCGCCACCACCGGTCGCTAAAACGATACCATACTTTTGTGTTAGCTCATCAATCATGCTTTGTTCGCGATTACGGAAACCTTCTTCGCCCTCTACATCAAAAACCCACGCAATGTCTGCACCCGTTTTTTTCTCGATTTCAGCATCTGAATCAAGAAAATTAAGGTGTAACATTTGTGCTAAATGACGGCCAATTGTGCTTTTGCCAGCCCCCATTGGGCCAATTAAGAAAATATTACGTTGCTCTGCCATGTTGAATTATTACTCAGTGATTAATTACAGGGAACACCCTTTAGAAAAAGAGAAGTGCCGTACATTATCGCAATTGTTATCAAGCCATTGCAAGCCCATAAGCAAAATAAGCCCAAAGATTAACTTTAGGCTTATTTTATTGCGAAAAACGACTGCAAAGATCTCTTTGCCTAGAATTTACTCTGCATCACTATTCTTGGCGTTACAAAAATCAGCAACTCGGTTTTCTCATTCTCTTCATTGGTGCTTCTGAATAATACGCCTAAATAGGGGATATCACCCAAATACGGCACTTTAGTGACTGTCTTAGAGATACGCTGATTATAAATACCCCCTAATACCAACGTTTCACCATTACCCACTAATACCTGAGTGGTAATTGACTGAGTATCAATAGCAACTGATTCACTACCATCAACAATAACCGTCTCACCGATCGAATCCTGATCAATAACAAGATCTAAGATGACCTTATTATCCGGGGTAATTTGCGGCGTCACCTCAAGGCTTAACACCGCCTCTTTAAAGGAGATAGTGGTTGCCCCGGATGAGGA
>JBATHQ010000616.1:0-1577 GCA_049667005.1 Psychromonas sp. | reverse complement strand
AATGAACTGCACGCACAGCAGCAGGTATTTGTCCGTTTAGATGGTTTTCATATGGGAGTGGGCGGTGATGACTCCTGGAGCCCGAGTATCCATGAAGAGTTCAAATTAACCAGACAACATTATCATTATCAACTCAAGCTCTCTTTTAGTTAAACCTAAATAATGAATTAGCATCCAATAATTAGTTATCTGCTCCCGAATAACGGGGGCAGCAAGGAAAAATAATGGCAGATATAAAACTGAAGAATATTGTTAAACGTTACGGCAAAGTGGGCGTAATACATGGTGTTGATCTGGAAATAAACCATGGGGAGTTTGTGGTGTTTGTAGGGCCTTCCGGTTGCGGTAAATCGACACTGTTACGTTTAATTGCCGGGCTGGAAGAGATCAGCGACGGTGTGCTGGAAATTGATAATGTTGTGGTCAACCATATCGATCCCGCTGAACGCGGCGTTGCCATGGTGTTTCAATCCTATGCGCTTTATCCGCATATGACAGTGGAAGAAAATATGGGCTTTGGTCTGCGCATGAACGGCGCGCCAAAAGAGGAGGTTAAAAAACTGGTTAACCGTGCAGCAAAAGCATTACAACTGGAAAGTTTATTAGATCGTAAACCTAAAGATATGTCCGGCGGACAACGTCAGCGCGTCGCTATCGGGCGAGCTATTGTCCGTGATCCTAAGGTGTTTTTATTTGATGAACCTCTGTCAAACCTGGATGCGGAACTGCGTGTTGATATGCGCCTGCAGATATCCAGTCTGCATGATGAGCTGAAATCAACAATGGTCTATGTGACCCATGATCAGGTTGAGGCAATGACCCTAGCCGATAAAATTGTTGTATTACGCGATGGTCGGGTCGAGCAGGTGGGATCTCCATTGGCGCTATATAACAGTCCGGTCAATGAATTTGTTGCGGGTTTTATCGGCTCACCTAAGATGAACCTGTTACCGGCTTCGGTGAAGAGTATCGATGGCGAGCAGGTGTCAGTGCTGCTGCCCGATCAGCAGGTGGTTATCCTGAAAGCTCGTACAAACGGGCTGCAGGTGGGGGATTCAGTTACCTTTGGTTTACGTCCTGAGCATATGGGTATTGATGAGCAGCGCGATGCATCCGTGCATTTTAAAACCAATGCAGTAGAGCGTTTAGGTAACAGTACCTATATGTTCGGCATGGTGGGCGGATTTGAAAATTATAAAGTGCATGTTGCCGGTGACAAAGAAGTTGCCAAAGGAGAGATGCACGAGCTTAACTTTTATTTAAATGACTGCCATCTATTCCATGATGGGCTGCGTATCTCCTGTAAATAATATTGTCGCCTTTCGCACCGGGAGGTTTTTCTCTGTCTTCCCGGTGCGCTCTGTGGTGAGTTAGGCCTGTCTTTTGAAGGGCAGGAGCAGCATATCAAAACAGAGACTGTTACTGTAAACTGTGCCGCAACAATGGCTATATCAGAGAAATAAGATGCTAATAGAGTTTAATCAGGGAAAAATAATCGCCAATAACCGTGACATTATGGTCAAGCTTGAAGGGCCGGCCAAAGTGACTCTGCAGGCTCAGGTTGATGAAGTGACGCT
>JBATHQ010000615.1:0-1555 GCA_049667005.1 Psychromonas sp. | reverse complement strand
CTATATGAAGAGACAGTTATAAATGCTTACTAAACTTTTAAGTTTTTGTTTATTGTTTGTTGTTTCCTTTCATCTGCTCGCAAAGGAAAAGGTTGTCCTGCAATTAAAATGGGAACATGAATTTCAGTTTGCCGGTTATTATGCCGCTAAATGGCAGGGTTTTTATGAAGATCAAGGGCTTGATGTAGAGATCCGCTCTGCTGTTCAAGCAGACAAAAGCATTATCAGCCCAAGTGATGAACTAAAAAAAGGTAATGCCCAATTTGCAATCGGCGCGTTAGACATTCTGGTAGATAAGGATAATGACACGGTGCCGGTTATTCTGGCGTCAATATTCCAACGCAGCCCAACGGCCATTTTCTCGCTGCAGAAGACAGATATCAGCAGCCTACACAAACTTTCCCAACTGCGTATTGCAGCCCCTGAAGCAGATTTTGCTAAAACGGAAATAGCGGCGCTGTTCCGCTCACGTGGATATGACTTAACAAAAATCGATTTTGTTAAGCAACCCGTCACCATTGATACGCTATTAAACAATAAAGCCGATGCTATCGTTACCTATGCAATATCCGCTGAATTTGCAGCAAAAGAGAAAGGTATTAAACTGAACAAGCTTGATCCTGCCGAATTGGGGTTAGCGTTTTATGGAGACTCAATATACACATCATTTGAATATTCCAAAAAGCATCCGGATATTGTTAAGAAGTTTACTGAAGCGAGTATAAAAGGATGGCTTTATGCATTGAAACATAAAAAAGAGATAGCACAAAGAATCGCTGATGAGTTTCCCCGTCATTTAGTGACCTATGATAATATTTTTCAATACAATCTGTTTTTTGCCGAGCATATTGATGCACTGCTTGAATATCCTGAAAAACCGCTGGGCGAGGTCAATAAAGATCGCTGGTTTAACATGAATGAAAGAGCACGTGCATTGGGGCTGGTGCCCTCACATTTTAATGACAGCTATTTTAGTTTTGCAGAAAAAGAGCATAATAAATATGCAAAACCACCTGTTTTTTATCTGCTGATCATCCTTATGGTATTTATACCGATTATCATTATTCTCTGGTATCGCCGCCACAAAATATTAACTATTTTGGGTGTCTTAGTGGCAATAGCTGTTTTTGAAGTACAACTGGAACAAGTTTTTATGCAAGGGGAAAGACGCGCAGACCAGGAGAATGCCACTCAAGTTATCAACTCTATCAGTGCAAAATTACAAGGGGAAGTGCAGAACAATCTGTCTATGCTGACCGGCTTCGCCGCTTATATATCGGCCACACCGGATCTGTCTGAGAGTGATTTTGCCCGCTATGCACAAGCACTGTTCCAGAAAGATCCGCTGCTGATCAGCTTTGCAGCAGCAAAAGATCTGGTCATCAATTATGTCTACCCGCTGGATAGAAATGAAAAGGCAATCGGTCTGGATTATAAAAACACCCCGGATCAACTTGCAATGGTTGAACAGGTCGTGAATACCGGACAAGTTCAGATGGTTGGCCCCGTTAACCTGGTACAAGGCGGCAGAGCATTTATTGGCAGAGCACCAATC
>JBATHQ010000614.1:0-1568 GCA_049667005.1 Psychromonas sp. | reverse complement strand
GTCGTCAGATAGGAATAGTCGATCTCTCACAAAATAGTTTTTGTAGATTATAATAAAGTAAATGTTATCAGATAGTTGCTGTGTATTTTTTAATCGCCTGTCAATGGGGAGGGGTAACCGGAGATAGAATTGTGCCACAAAAAATAGTAAAAAAAGGACAGCCGAAGCTGCCCTTAGTGAGTTATTTATCAACTCCGTGATGCTAAAAACCCCTGCTGCAACCCCTTGTGCTTAGTACCAAATTGATTGGCTCATTATGCATCCTGCTCTTTGTTTGGTTAGAAGTTGTAACGTAAACCGACTAACAATTCATCTTCACCATCTGTCAGGTTATTGAATTTATAAGATGCGTAAGTGCGCAGAGCATCATTAAAGCGGTATTGTCCTTCCAGGGCAAAGAAGTCTGCTGTATCACCGCTCACATCCTCTTCCGATTTTGTGTAAATACCGATCATGCGTAGCTCTTTAGTCACTTTATATTGCGCAGCAACTTCTAAAGAGGTGAACTCATCATCTGCAGCAACGTCACCCATCGCATAGCTCGTGCCCAGGTATAAATCTTCAAATGTGTAGCCGGCAGCTAAGGTGATTTGATTTGCTTGATCCTGATCTGAGTATGAAGCCCCCAGATCTAACCCAATCCCAGTTGAAAACAGAGCAGATACAGCGAAGGCATCATCTTTATCTTCTTCGTTTGCAGCGATAAAGTTAGCCTGTAGTGATAGGTTTTCATCTAAAGCGTTATTCGCGTAAAAAAAGGTACTGTCCTGTCTCTCTGATGCTGAATCGATATACTGCTGATTACCTGAGTGCGCAGATGCAATATCGGTCATAGCAGATATTTGAACATTTGCTGTGTCTTGTTTACCGTAAGAGAAGTCACCAGCGACAGTACCTAATCCGGCATAAAGATAACGGTTGGTAACAGTGTCACCAGACTTGATTTCATATTCCATTACACCGAAACCGGTTAAATCATCTGTAATTTGTGTTTCGCCTTTAAAGTTGATACGTGCACGGCTTTTATCTTCCATCGTACCCTCTACCGCATCGCCGAATAGACCACGTACTTCAGCACGACCGCCTACTGATAATTTAGTGCCGTCTTGATCGTAAACCGTTGCTGCGCCTGCTGTTGCAGAAACCAAGCCAGTTAAAATTGCTGTTGCTAATAATGTCTTTTTCATAGTCATTCCATTGTTATTTAGAGGTTGTTTTTGATTTATGATTTTTTATCAGGGCAATCTTTGTTGCGGGGTAAAGAATAAAGTTTTGCTATGACAAAATTATGAAAGATTTGCTACAAATTGATGATAAATGCACAACCCTTATAAAAGGGCTAGCAGACCAGTTGGTAACGATGAACGCTGGTGGCGGGGGGATAAAAAAACCGCAAAATAGCGGTTTTATTGGTTGGGGAAAAAAAAGTGGGGGGGAACTATTTACCGATGCAGAAACTGGAGAATATCCGTCCTAACAGATCGTCGGATGTAAATTCACCAGTGATCTCACTCAGGTATTGCTGGGTTAACCTTAACTCTTCGGCTAGTAATTCTCCGGCCTGATAC
>JBATHQ010000613.1:0-2769 GCA_049667005.1 Psychromonas sp. | reverse complement strand
GTATCAGCAGGTAAGGATGATTCATTGACTATTTGCCATGAGTCGGCATCGCAAAAACTGGCAAATGAAACGAGAAAAAAAATAGCAAAAACATTCAAAATAAATATCAGCTGCATTAAGATCATTTTCATAGATGAAGTCCCACGCATAAATGGCGGTAAAATTGATTATAAAACACTGAACTTTCTTGTGTTCAATTAAAGTATTTTATAATCAAAACCATTCACATTTTCCCTATAACGTCGAGTAAAGCTTGTGCGGCACGCAGTTGTCCGACTTCATTTAAATGCTCTCCATCATCGGTATACCCCTGATAGAGAGAGTAATATTCCTGCCCATCAAGTTGGTATTTTTCACGTGTGCCATCTGGCAAGGTGGACTCAATAACAGCGATATCAAAAAGCCGATCATTAGCACCGTACTCTGCTCGTAAGAGTTTATTAAACTCTTGTCGCTTCTTATTTTCGATAATCCCTGAAACAGGACGGCCTATAATCTTTTTTATCCATGCCTTCGGTCCTGTTTGTATTGTGGTTAATGGCACGCTAACTGCAAAATATTTCGTATTGGGGTGACGCTCACCTAATGCGGCTAGCATCTCCCCGTATTTTACAAACAGCTCGTCTACTTTCGTATCATGCTGAAAATCGACATAACACAATTTCATAAATGCAATATCAACTTTCTGTCCCATTCCCTGTTCCATGAGCATCTTAAAATCGGCAAGTTTTGTCTCCGGGTGCTTATTTTTCCCAATTTGGGCGTGCGCAAATACTGAACCGTTGACTTGATCAGCGTCACGGGTTTGTATTAGGGTGAATTTTTTATTACATTTTGCAGCCAGTAACTCTAGACCATCTAATATATTATTGCCGACAGATTGATGCCCAAAAAATATTTTATTATCCGCTAATACCCCCCACCCTTTGGAAAGGAATTCCTGATCACATTGAACGTTATTTGTATCCTCTGCCTGCGCTGTTGTATTGAAAATCAAAATATTTAACAGACAAATTCTCGCCATCATTTTGAAAAAGAAACCATTTAAAACCACTTCCATATCAAACCTCACTTTTTATAATGCCAAATAATTGCTCTATCTATCGCAAAAATCCATACACAGGGAGGGCTTTTTTATTGAAATAGCCACTATTGTGATGCTCTCCCCTTCTCCACCAGAGCAGTGCATACTTACCTTTTCAAATCAGCCATACCTTGAATAATGAATGAATCTATAGTTGGAATACTAGTGCATATTTAATTTTTTTCTAGGTGGAGTTTAGCGGACGGTTTCGATTTATTGATGAGACTAGCCGTATTAAAATAGTAACCTTTCATTCACTCAGCTTATTAATAATATCAACGGCAAGTCGGATTTTGGAATCCATAATAATCACCCTCTGAGTTCATCAAATATTCACCCCCCTAACGAAATAGAAACGTCAATTTTCCTTGGTAATTGAGAGACGAAAAATCTGCCTGGCATATAGTTTTTAAAAAGCTTTATAGGCTGTCAGTTAATATTTGATCACGTAACTAAAGCGGTAATTCATCGAATCGGTAACGAAGTGTAAAGAAATGTAAAGAGCCATGCAATCCGCTAATAGATGCGTTTTAATACGCATTATTAAAGAAAGCTTAAGACTTATTTCTTTACCCTTAATTGGGAACATATTTCTATTTTAATGTAATGGAACCTTTTAATAGATTAATTATTAACTTCATAATTTCTAAAAATTACCAGTAGGATTACGTTAAATGAATATTTTAAAACCGCTTTCAATTTCAAGTAAACTTTCACGTCTGTTATTACCGGGCTGTTTATGTGTGCTGTTTTTGACAGGCTGTAACCAAGGTTCTTCAGAGGCATCAAGTACTCCTGATACCACTGTATCAAGTACCCCTGATACTACAGTAACACGTACCCCTGATACTACAGTAACAAGTACCTCTGATACTACAGTAACAAGTACCTTTGGAGTTAGTGTTGATTTAGGTTCTGACTTAACCGTCAATGCCGGCGAAAGTGTTCAATTAACAGCTTCGATCCAGAACCAAGATCAAGACATAATCAGCTACCAATGGGTACAAACATCAGGAAATGACATCTCGCAACCAGAAGATAACAATTCATATTTTGAGTTTATAGCGCCTGAAGA
The DNA here is from genome assembly GCA_049667005.1 of Psychromonas sp. Taxonomy (GTDB): domain Bacteria; phylum Pseudomonadota; class Gammaproteobacteria; order Enterobacterales; family Psychromonadaceae; genus Psychromonas. The sequence goes on along the minus strand of JBATHQ010000613.1, from coordinate 610 downwards.
AAATGACATATTAGAATTTGAACTGACAGTAACTGACAGCCAAGGTATGGAGTATACAGATTCGGTAGTCGTAACAGTATTATCAGCGGATGAAAGTGTTCAAAACACAGCCCAACTTAGCTGGGCAGCCACCACTCTAAATGAAGATGGTTCTTTACTAACCAATCTATCTGGTTACAAAATACACTACGGAGAATCTGCAACAAACCTCAATACATTAATATCAGTCAACGCTCAGCAAACTTCGTATGATATTGACAACCTGGATTCTGATCAGAGTTACTTTTTTTGCGTCTCAGCTTATAATAGTTTGGGTTTAGAGAGCCAATGTAGCGAAACTGTAGAGATTATCTTATAATCAATTAGTTAAAATGAGGGTATTTAACGTTCTCTATCAGCTTAAAAAATTTCAATATCGAATTCATTATCAAGCCCTCTTTCGAAATAAATTGTTAATTGAGACAATGTCAGATTCTAATTTTAGATTGGCATTGTCCATTTTTCCAAAGCATTTGATATGTTAGGTACAACAACCCTATCAAGCTGTTTTCATTTGAAAAAACCTTTAGTTTTGGTCAGTTCCCCAAATTGTCGATGAACAGCCTCAATC
>JBATHQ010000612.1:0-1748 GCA_049667005.1 Psychromonas sp. | reverse complement strand
TTCATCTTTGTGTTGGGTATGGTATTGGGGTTCCTTCGCTCGAATAGTCCGGTGACAGGACAAGTCGGCTTGTTGCGGGTAAATACTTGGTTGTGGTTAGTTAGCTTTGTGATCGTGGTGACACTTAATTTGCAACGTCATGGTTATATATCACCTGACGGGTCGTCGTTGGCGGCTTGGTTTCAGGAAAGAGGCCACATTACCCGCTATTCTTTGGCGTGGTTGCGGGTGGTAAATTTCATAGCGTTTGTATACGTTTTGGCCGGGGTGATTAGTCTGCAAAGGCGCTACGGTTTTCTGAACCTGTTGGCATGGCCCGGGCGCTGGTTGGCGTTTTTGGGGCAGCATTCGCTGCAGGTGTTCGCTTATCATTTAGTTGTTTTGTATTGCTATATCCCGTTTCGTTGGGGTGATTGGGCGTTGACTGACAACCAAAAGTGGGTGGCATTATTCATTTTCCTAGCGAGCTTGAGCCTGCCTGCGCTGTGGCATAAAGCCTATGTGCAGCGCAAAAAACAGGCCCAGCAGGCGCAAAAGGCACAAAAAGTCATCGTGTAAAGGGGCACTTGCTAGAGGCTGCTTTTTCTCTTGCTTTAGATTAAAAGGGCTAAAGGCATATCTACCGTAAGTGCATGGTGAGATAATTTGCTTAAAGGTGATTCTAAACCTTATTATTTGTCATGCACTCATATCATTTACTATCAACAAGGAAAACAGATGTCATTAGTTTTATATTTCGCACCAGGGGCATGCTCGGGAGTGACTATTAATGCCCTGGAAGAGTTAGGCCTGGCGTGTGAATACCGAAAAATCAATATTGCTTCCGGTGAACAAAAAACAGATGCCTATTTAAATATAAACCCTTACGGAAAGGTACCTGCATTAGTCTCTAACGGTAAATTATTGACCGAAAATCCCGCAATTTTGATTTATCTAAACACCCTCAAAGCGGGTTCGAAACTACTCCCCATAACAGAAGATACCTATCAGCAGTCACTGGTCTATTCTGATTTAATGTGGATATCAAGCTCGCTACATCCTGCGGTTCGCCATGTATGTATGCCTGCTTATTATACTGTTAGTGAAAACGTTGAAGATGTGGTTAAAAGAGGGCGGGTAACACTAACTACTTACTTCGATATGGCTGAAAAGCGCCTTAAAGAGTCGAGCTGGTGGTATGGAGAACAGTGGTCAATTGTCGATGTCTACTTGCATTGGTGTTATACGCGAGCCCTGCGCGGCGGATATGCTCTTGACGATTTTCCCGCACTTACGGAACACCAAAAAAGAGTTGAAGCCAGACCGAGCTTTCAACGCAGAATAGCAATTGAGAATAGTAAAGAGTGAATGATAACCATCGCAAAACACGATGGTGAATATCAACTTTTTTACTTTAATTTGAAATTTTTACAGGCTAAATCCTGTCTATCTGTTTTCGACATTAATTTAGAGTGAAAATATGAACAAAAAGAGTGTTATCACAGCTGTCTTTGTTGGTCTTGTTGCCAGCATTGCATTTATTTTAATCCAACCATTACTCGGTATGACAACGTTAACCTCAAGACATGCCGAGGTATATGCAAACCATGCATTTTATAGTGCAACTGCCGCAATGACTTTATCTTGGTTTCTGCATATTAGCGTTTCCATAACCTATGCGTTGCTGTCTACGCTGATTTTTAATTTTAATAGTTCGTTATTAATGAACTCTGCTCAAGTTGTTGTATTAGGATGGCTCACTACGCTTA
>JBATHQ010000611.1:0-1549 GCA_049667005.1 Psychromonas sp. | reverse complement strand
GCCACAACCAGTGATTTTCCACGGCGCTGGCACTGATTCATTGCGTGACGCAGGCGATCCGCCAACAGCACGCGATTAGGTAAGCCGGTTAACGCGTCATAATGGCTAATCTGTTCGAGTTTCTGCTCTTGCATCTTAATATCGGTGATTTCAAGGAACAGAGCAACATAGTGCTGCGCTTGACCGTGTGCATCGCATAAAGCACTGATGGTGGTCAGTACGGCATAAACCTCACCGTTCTTATGTTGATTCCATAGTTCGCCGGACCAGTGTTTGTTTTCTATCAGTGAATTCCACAGCCCTACATAGAATGTCGGTGACTGGCGGCCGGACTTTAATAAACGCGGATTATTGCCCAGCACCTCTTCACGGTCATAGCCCGTAATAAGGCTAAAGGTGTCGTTGACTTCGATGATTGTGCCATCCGTATCGGTGACCATGATCCCTTCACGCGCATGGGTGAACACACTGGCCGCAAGTTTTAAGCGATCTTCGTTGTGTTTGCGCTGAGTAATATCTCGCATAACCCCTATAAAGCCTAATATTGAGCCATTTTCTCCCCGCACCGCCGTACCAAGTGATTCACCGATAAATACCTGACCATTTTTACGGCGACAATTGACTTCGTAGGTATCGTTATTTTCTTTGGCTGACATATTAAAACGAACCCGTCCCAGACGCTCGTATTCTGCATTATCTTCATATAATACAGCCGTTGTTTTGCCGACCAAATCATTAAAGGTGTAGCCAAATATTCTCTCCAAACCGCTATTCACGACCGTGATGCGACGATCGAGATCGGTTAAAACAATGGCATCAGGTATGCTGTTAAAGATAGATTCAAATTCCAACATCTTCTTTTCTGCAGTAAATTTAGCCCGTTCAAGATCGTCTATCTGTTGCGCCCGTTCACGCAGAGCCCGCGGCATCCAATAACGGATAAGAAGTACAAGGACTAAAAACCCTGCAATGATATTAACTAGCTTTGGAATAATGAGTAAGTGAGGATTTGCGAGCAGGTTATAGATACCCGCCGGTAAAAGACCAAACATGGAATTAAAATACAGACCAAAATAAACACTCTCAACAAGCGTTCGAAAGGCATCAATGGCAAGAATAAAAAGCAATACAACGACGGTTTTGTCGGTGTTTTGTGACTGCCTAAATGGACCTATGCACAGCCAAAGAATAGCCCCACATAAAACGGTTAATACCCAGTAGGAAGTAGAAGTGATCACCTCAAACATTTGTCGTCCTCAATATTCTTGTAGCGTGCAAATGCTACTGTATACATCTAAAATGTAAATTAGTTTAAAAGAGAACTATTAACGTTAACCGAGCCTTTATCCACTCTGTTAATACCTATTTACCTCTTCTGATTTTATGGTCATTTTGAATTACACTAACAATCTATCAGCTTGCATAGTCACTATGCACATTCGGTATCTGAACAATAAAAATCTTATAGCATACAAATAAATTGATAACTACATGCTTCACAAGGAGTTAATTTGTATTTGATAATATTTTACATGCTTCTGTAGTTAAC
>JBATHQ010000610.1:0-2535 GCA_049667005.1 Psychromonas sp. | reverse complement strand
AAAGAAATTTCGGATGTGGAATTCCAATTTTATCAAGTTCCCTTAACGCTAGATCTGCCTTTCGGTTATCACAGTTTATCACTGTATGAGCAAGGTAATAATGAAGCATTAGCAACGATGTCTTTAATTATTACCCCGAAAAGTTGCTATACACCAGATGCCATATTACAGGGGAAAAAAACTTGGGGGACAAGTGTTCAGCTTTACTGTGTTAAAAGCGACACTAACTGGGGAATTGGTGATTTTAGTGATTTAAAAATCCTGTTAAAAAAGACTGCCGAAAATGGTGGTGATTTTATCGGTTTAAATCCAATCCATGCTTTATCTCCATCCCACCCTAATAATGCCAGCCCCTATAGTCCCTCTTCAAGAAAATGGCTAAATATTTTATATACTGACTTGAATGCGGTCGATGAATTAACCCGTAATAAAAGTCTGCAGGCTAAAATCGCAAGTGATGGGTTTCAACAACAGTTAACACTGTTGCGTGGCACAGAGTGGGTTGATTACGAAAATGTAACGGCGCTCAAACTTGAAATTTTAAGAGTCTTATTTACCACGCTTAACGATAACAGCAGCGAAAGTACAGAACGCTTAGCCGCATTCCATCAATATGTCGAACAAAAAGGCGAGTCATTGCAGCAGCACGCTGCTTACGATGCTTTGCAGTTTAAATTTCTTGCTGAAGACATTAACTCCTGGGGTTGGCCGGTATGGCCTGAAGCATTTCAATCCTACCAAAGTGAGACATCGCAAGCCTGGATTCAAGACAATCAGCAAGAAGTACTGTTCTGGTGTTATACGCAATGGATTGCTGAATCACAGTTACAAGAAGCGGATCAATTAGCTAAGTCATTGGGTATGACACTCGGTATTTACCGTGACTTGGCTGTTGGAGTGACTTTAAACAGTTCTGATATTTGGGCGAACCATTCGCTTTACTGTAAAAATATCAGTGTTGGCGCTCCGCCGGATATACTTGGCCCCCAGGGGCAAAGCTGGGGATTACCACCCATTTCACCGGCGCAATTACAAAAAACAGCTTACCAGCCTTTTATTGATCTATTGCAGTCTAATATGCGTCACTGTGGCGCGTTGCGAATTGATCATGTGCTGGGTCTATTACGTTTATGGTGGGTACCGGATAATGCAACCGCGGTAAAGGGTGCATACATTTATTACCCTGTCCAAGATCTGCTTAATTTATTAGCCTTGGAAAGTGTGCGTAACCAATGTCTGGTTATCGGCGAAGACTTAGGCACCATACCCGAGGGTATTGATGCATTACTTAAAGAGGCGGGTGTTTACTCCTATAAAGTATTTTTCTATGAACGAGCTGCCGACGGTGGTTATATTTCACCTCAACATTATGCCAAGCAGGCAATGGCTACGTTATGCACACATGATATGCCAACCATTAAAGGTTATTGGGATTGTGACGATCTGCATCTGGGCCGCAAGTTAGGCTTATATCCAGATTTCAACGTTTTCAATGGACTATTAGCGGATCGTCTTGTTTGTAAACAGAAAATATTAGATAGCTTACATGGACTCGGTAGTTTACCAGTGGATTTCCCTCGTGATGCTCAGGGAACCGAAATGGACCAAAGGTTGAATTTTGCCTTGCAGGTGCATTTGGCGAAGGGCAGTTCAGCATTATTAAGTCTGCAATTAGAAGACTTTTTAGAAATGGATAAACCCGTCAATGTGCCGGGAACCTCGGACGAATATAAAAATTGGCGACGTAAACTGTCTAAAAATATTGACCTTATATTCACAGACCAAAATATAAAAACACTGCTCAGCGACTTAACGCTAGCGCGCAATCCTAAAATATAATTGTTCTTTAATCTAAATAATTGGGCCTTAACTTATGAATAAAAAAGTAAATGAACCAGCAAAAAAAGCAGCTAAGCCAGTAAAAAAAGTAGCTAAGCCAGTAAAAAAAGCTGCGGCTAAAGTGGTGAAGAAGCAAGAACCTGTTCACGACGAACGTGCATCTTTAATTTCATTGCTTAATTCTGCAAGACTACCGAATCCTTTTGAGCAGCTGGGTTTATTAAAAAACCCGAAAGGCAAAGGCTTTATTATTCGCGCCTGGTTACCAGGAGCCCAAAAAGTAGAGTTGTATGCTTTATCTGAAACAACAGCACAGGCAGAGTTTAAGCAGACAGATGCTTCTGGTCTGTTTGAAGTTGAATTACCGACGCTGACTGAAAAATTCATTTATGAATTAAATGCCATTTACGAAACCGGTAACCATCGTTTTGTAGACCCTTACCAATTCCATGATATCGCTTTTGATGGCCTCTCTACACTGCACGAAGCACCGCAAAATGTTTACAAAACATTAGGCGCGCAGCTTAAAACAACTTATGTCGGTGACCACGCCATCTCCGGTGTGCGTTTTATCGTTTATGCTCCCAATGCAACCAGCGTTAGTCTTATTACTGAATTTAACCATTGGGATGGTCGACGTCAGCCAATGCAGCGCAGCTGGTGCGGACACTGGGTTATTTTTGTTCCTGATTTGAA
>JBATHQ010000609.1:0-3118 GCA_049667005.1 Psychromonas sp. | reverse complement strand
GGTTAACAGCGGCATCGGTAACGCATCCGGCTCTCTAAATGAAAAACTAAATTGACTGTCTACATGTGCAGGCAATAACTCTTCCATTTTTTCCAGGGCTTTAATCCGACTTTGCGCCTGCTTTGCTTTACTTGCTTTATAACGGAAACGGTCGATATAGCTGTGCATATGGCTTATCTGTTTTTGCTGCTTATCATAGGAAGCTTGCTGCTGGGCTAATTTTTCAGCTCGCTGACGTTCGAAGCTACTGTAGTTTCCGGTATATTCATGCAGTTGTTGTTGCTCTATATGAATTATTTTATCTACTATGCTATCGATAAAATCACGGTCATGGGATATTAAAATTAATGTGCCGGGATATTGACGCAACCATTTTTCCAGCCAAATTACCGCATCTAAATCAAGGTGATTGGTTGGCTCATCGAGCAATAACAGATCAGACGGGCAAAGCAAAGCTTGTGCTAAATTTAAACGCATACGCCAGCCACCTGAAAAATCACTGACAGAACGCCCCTGCGCTTCTTCAGAAAAGCCTAAACCTGCAAGCAGCTCAGCGGCACGTGATTCAATGGTATAACTGCCCGCATTGTCCAACTTAATATGCAGCTCAGCAATTTTATTGCCATTATCAGCCGCTTCAGCCTCTTTAAGTTGATATTGTAGAGATCTGAAATCCCGATCCCCATCAATAACGTACTGCAGCGCATTCATATCTAATGCAGGGGTTTCTTGGGCCACGCTGGCCATTCGCCAATGCTGTGGAATACTCAACTCACCATTATCAACTTGGGCTTCTTGCTTTAACAGAGCAAAAAAACTTGATTTACCACAGCCATTCGCGCCGACTAACCCAACTTTCTGACGAGGGTTGATTGTTGCACTGGCGTTTTCAAGCAAAGGTTTACCGCCGCGGATGAATTCAATATTACTGGCCACAATCATAAATACACTTTCTCAATATTATAAAAGCAAAAAATAAACGGAATGATAACGGACTTTACAAAGTTGAGCCATAGCAGCTGCTAATCAAATGGAATTTGGTTACTATTGAGTAATCATCTAGCAAACAGATTATTGACAATGACATTATCCAAAAATAAGAAACGCTTTATAGCTGGGGCAACTTGCCCTGAATGTAATCAACTTGACAGCATCGCGCTGACATTAGAAAATGCAGTTGAAACTTTAACCTGTGTGCATTGCGGATACACACAGACACAGACACCTAAACAAGCTGCATCGGCAACGCGCCAATTTGAGCAGATGATTGGTGTGTTTGATCCGAATGAAAATTGAATACAACATAATTAATGAGAAATGAGATGATAATTAAAAAGAACTCAGTGGTTTCAATCCACTTTGGTGTTGCTGAAGTTGATGGTAATGCTTTAGACAGCACAGAAAATGGTGCTCCACTTGAATTCATTCAAGGTTCACATTATTTGGTACCAGGTCTTGAAGCAGAATTAGAGGGCAAAAAGGTTGGCGATAAATTTGATGTCCAATTAGAAGCTAAAGATGCATACGGTGTTTTCGAAGAAGCACTGGTGCAACAGGTGCCTCGCGATTTATTTGAAGGCGTTGATGAAATTGAAGTCGGTATGTCATTCCAGGCAGAGACTGATCAGGGACCTCGCACCGTTGAGGTAACGGAAGTAACAGATGAAAGCGTCAGTATCGATGCAAATCATCCTTTGGCGGGTATGGACTTGCGCTTTGTTGGTGAAGTTGTTGCGATTCGCGAAGCAACGGCAGAAGAGTTGGCGCACGGTCATATCCACCAACACGGCGGCAGTTGTGGCAGTCATGACGAAGAAGAAGCCTCTGAACACGAATGTTGCGGCGGACACGGCGACGAAAAGGCATCTGATCACGAATGTTGTGGTGGAGATGAGAGCAAACATGCGTCCGGTGACAGTTGCTGCGGTGGTCACGGCCATCATAAAGAGGAAGTAAAGAAAGAAGCTTCTGAAGGTTGTTGCGGCGGTTGCCACTAATCCTTGATTAATTGAATGAATGATTGAACGGTTGAATTACAATATTTTTCAGTAGGTATTGTAATTCAATCAGTTTTTAGTAAAAAATTGAATCGAACTCCCCTGTTTCTTAACAAATCAAAACTGAAAATCCACAAAAATAATTCCATCTAAGAAAAAATAAAGTAAAAAATTAATTTCAGAGCAGTGAGAAGTTAACAATACACTCAACAAATTGATCTGCTTCACTAATGAAAGGTGCGTGCGATGAATTAACAAACATTTTTTGCACAGAGCCTGGTAATAATTGCCGCATATCCACACTTGTTTGCTTAGGCACTAAACTATCAAACTGGCCAAAAATTGACAAACAGGGAATAGCAATCTGGCTAAACTCTCCTCTTAAATCACTTTCATTAAGCAGATCTAAGCCGGCACTTAATGCTGAGAAAGAAGCAGACTTGGTACCTGCTAATAGTTTTTTTAAGGTTAGTATATCGTTACGCGCACTATCACAGCCCATTGCCTGAATGCTGATAAAACGTCCCAATATCTTACCGCTATCTTTTGCCAGCCCGAGTTTAAAGTTTTCAAATACAACCGAGTCAACACCAGGCCAGATCTGATCGCCCACAAATTTAGGTGAAGTGCAGACTTGAACTAATTTGGCAATTTTATGAGGATATAAATAACTTGCATGAGTGGCAATTAAACCACCTAGAGACCAACCGCACCAGATCGCCCCTTCCGGTACAACCTGAAGAATATTATCCACCATTGCATCGAGAGAGTAGTTTTCCAATTCACTACTACTCCCAAACCCGGGTAAATCAATTAAATGCACTCGAAAATGGGTAGATAACTGATCAAGGACCGGGATCCATACAACTGAGTTTACTCCCCATCCATGCAATAACAACAAATCGGGGCCCTCTCCCTGCACACGACAATGTACACCTTGTTCTATACTCACAGTCTCTCTCTTTAATCAGGTAAGCGCATTTGCAAACAGTTTCTCCTTTTATTAAACAAAAATTCCAGCAAATAATCGAGTTATTCTTGCCTGCCCAGTGTTTAATATGCAAATTACCAAGCAACGATAAACTGATCTGCAGTTGTTGCCAGACCGCATTACTTCGACA
>JBATHQ010000608.1:0-5610 GCA_049667005.1 Psychromonas sp. | reverse complement strand
GTCGCAGCGGTTGGGCTCTGTGGCTACGCGATCAACGATCAGGCATCAGTAGACAAAGCACTTTACGGCTTGAAAATGGATAAAGTAAGCGGCGGTTTCCTCGCTCAGCTAGACCAGCTTTTTTCGCCAGACGGCTACTACATGGAAGGCCCCTACTACCACCGTTTCTCGCTGCGCCCGATTTATCTGTTCGCAGAAGCTATCGAACGCCGTCAGCCTGAATTAGGCATTTATGCGTTCAATGATTCGGTAATTAAAACCACCTCTTACTCTGTCTTTAAAACTGCATTTCCAGACGGTACTTTGCCGGCACTGAACGATTCATCGAAAACCATCTCGATCAACGATGAAGGCGTGATAATGGCAACCAGCGTCTGTTATCACCGTTACGAACAAAGCGAAACGCTGCTTGGCATGGCCAACCACCAGCAGAATGTGTGGGTGCATATTTCCGGTAAAACGCTGTCTGATGCGGTTGAACAAGCTGAACATATTAAACCCTTTAACTGGGGCAGCTTGTTCGTAACAGACGGGCCGAAAGGTGAGAAAGGCGGCGTCAGCATTCTGCGTCACCGTGACCAGCAGGATGATGACACCATGGCCTTGATCTGGTTTGGTCAACACGGCAGTGATCACCAATACCACTCTGCCTTGGATCATGGTCATTATGACGGCCTAAACCTGAGTGTATTTAACCGTGGTCACGAAGTACTACATGACTACGGCTATGGTCGTTGGGTCAATGTTGAGCCAAAATTCGGCGGTCGTTACATTCCTGAAAACAAGTCTTACTGCAAACAAACTGTTGCGCACAATACCGTGACGGTTGATCAGAAGACACAAAACAAATTTAATACAGCTTTAGCGGAATCGAAATTTGGTCAGAAACATTTCTTCGTCGTGGACAACCCATCTCTGCAAGGCATGAGCGGGACTATTTCTGATTACTACGATGGCGTAGACATGCAGCGCAGCGTTATCTTGGCGGAACTCCCTGAGTTCGAGAAACCATTAGTGATTGATATTTACCGTATCACAGCCGATGCAGAGCACCAATACGACTTACCGGTGCACCACTCCGGTCAAATCATGCGCACGGATTTTGATTATCAGGTGGCAAGCACCCTCAAACCACTCGCTGAAAGTAATGGTTACCAACATCTGTGGAATGTCGGCTCTGGCAAAGTTGCAAACAGTGCTTTAGTGAGCTGGTTACACGATAGCAGCTACTACAGTCTGATAAGCAGCGCCGTAGCAGGCAGCGAAGTGATTTTTGCACGCACCGGTGCTAACGATCCGGACTTCAATCTGCGTAGCGAACCGGCATTTATTTTACGCCAATCCGGTAAAGATCACGTATTTGCCTGCGTACTGGAAACGCACGGCTACTTTAACGAGTCAATTGAAGCATCCGTTGGCGCGCGTGGTTTAGTTGAGTCTGTAACCGTTGTCGGTCATAACAGTGTCGGCACGGTTGTTAGTATTCAAACAACGTCGGGCAATACTTATCAATATGCTATATCCAACCAGCCTGAAGCAGCTCAGCAAGGCACTCACACGGTTGAGTTTGCCGGTCAAAGATACAGCTGGGAAGGTTCATTCGCACAGCTTTAATAATACAATAGATAACTTAACTTGAAGCAAAACCGGATCTTTTCCAATGATCCGGTTTTTTTATACCTACTCTACAAGCTTAATCCTGCCGTTCAGGATCAATAATTACAGTAGAGACTTCACATAGGCTTCTATTTCTGGCACCTGGCAGTTATCGAAGAAACACTGCTGAAAGCGTTCACCAGAGACAGCCGTTTTAAGCAATTGTTGATCGATAGCCTTAAGCGTGTCCAGGTAGTCACCATTTATTACCGCTGCTTTCAAATCGTTCAGGATAACAGCATTGCGTTGTTGAGGTTCGGCACGCTCTAGCGGGTAACCTTGTCCGCGCTCTCCCGTAGTGAAGGCTTTTTCAAAGATATAACGAACATTAAGCTCAGCCCCCCAACCAAAACCTTTGGCAAATGCCAGAGCAAGCGCATTACCATTATTGATTTGGTTGAAGAGGAATGCATCGGATGGATCCAGACAATAACCACACACTACACCCGGATGAATGTTAAGCGAGAGCATTGCTCCCTGGCCAGTACCACAACCTGCCACAACGAAATCCACTGCTTTTGAATTGAGAAGAATACTTGCCATAATCCCCAAGTGAATATAAGTCAGGTGATGATCCTTTTCATCACTCATACCCACATTGTAAACAGAATAATCTAGCGCACTGACAACATGCTGCAGTTCGCTGTAAACCACTGCATTTTTGCCTGCTTGACTGTTTTCCATCATTAATGCAATTTTCATTTTTTTTCTCCTGCTCTATGAACGGCTAAAATTAGTATTCGATTAAAGGACCAGAACTCTGGATACGCGGCATTGCTCAACCGTTTTTTCGCCCAGCCTGCGTTAGCTTTGCTTGTAATAATCAGCGAGAAATAAGAAATTTAACACAGAATGTGCGCATTTTTTCTCTCTGGTGGCATTTTTTAAAACTCTATGGCGCTCAAGGTAATGCGCTTTAATCCACACAAACCCGACTTGCTGCGCCCCCCTTAGTCATACATCAACATATCGGCTTTACTCATATCAAACTCGTTGAGAGATTTTCTCGCCAGAAGTCGAAATGGCAGCATTTTCACTATCTCTTCAAAGGGCTGAACCGCGAATGCCCAGAATATTGAACCGTCAAAGCCTAAAATAATCAACGCGCACAGTGGAATTGAGATCAGCCATTGACCTGTGAAGTTGATTTTGAATACCGCAGTGGTTTTACCCAGTGCACGCAATACATGTCCGTGTACGGTGTTATAACCACGCACAACGGGTAACAGAATATAAAGTGGCGCGATCACCGATAACGCTTGATAAGTTTCCGGGACTAAATCTGGATAGACATCACCGATAACGAAACTGAGCGCAACAAAAAGAAGCGTTGTTAAGAGAGAAATAACAACCGCCATATCAATACTGGAATCGACATTTTTTCTAAGATCCGCCATCTGTTTTGAACCAATAGCCTGGCTAATCGTGATTGCTGAAGAGTGCGCCCATGCAGTAATAAATTGGGTACCGGAGCGAAGCCATGGCATCACAAGCGTAATAGCAACGTAGGCATTGATATTAAGTTGCGAGTAAAGCAACTGGTAGATGGTTGCTCCGATAGAAAGCATAGTGACATTTGCTGCAACCGGAAAAATCTCTTTGAAATGATGGTAGATATTGCTTTTTAAGCCATAACGAAAGCTATTAAATGACAGCTGGATACTCTGATCGTAATGCATATATAAATAAAGATAGAGTGAGCGAATGACGATCGCGATGACGCTGCCAATAGCGGCCCCCTGAACACCTAAACCATCCCAATCCCCCCACCCGTAAATAAACAGATAAGAGGAAAGTGCGTTGATAGGTAACTCAATCAGGTAGCCTCTAAAGGGAACGTTGGTTCTGCCCAGCCCGTTGAATAAAGCCGTCAAAACTTGTGTCAGCGCCGTGAAAATCACCAAATATTTGCCCACATCAAGATAGCTTGATATCTTCACGACAAGTAATGAATCATCGGTCAACGCTTCAATTAATGGCTGATCAAAAAAACTAAGCACCACCCAAAACAAAAAAGCGGCCAGAAAGTTGATGATAAGCCCTGATAAAAAGGCCTTGTTAAGAGCAGCTTGAATGCCGGAGCCGACTGCCCGACTGAGCACCAGTTGCGTACCGTTTGCCAACGCCATTTGAATACCAAGAATAAAGGCAATAATGGTTGCAGCGATCCCCATGGCCGCAAGTGGAATCTCCCCCAAGGGAGAGACTAACAGGGTGTCAATCATAAGCATCGACTGCATCAACAGAGCATTAAGTGCAAGCGGCCAGGCCAGAGAGATATTTTTTTTAAAGTAAGATTGAGAAGACACGGAAAAAAACCTTATTTAGTTGGAGTTACTCATTCAAATAGCACGGCAAGTTTATTCCAAGGTGTTATCAGTTTACCTGGCATTGTTTAATCCCAAGTTAAGCATTTGCGACCAAAGCAAGCTTCTGGTTCTCGTCATCAAGTAACCTTTGCGAAGCTATTCGCGCTTGGGTAGCATTGCCAATCATGATCGCGTCATAAATGGCCTGATGCTCGGCAAGGCAGAAACGCCCCCCTTCTGATGATCGGTCAATAAACTGTTTAAAAATCGTTTCCAGAATATGTCCAAATGGGATATAAAACTGATTCCCAGTCGACAAAAAAACCATCTGGTGGAATTGATGGTCATTGACTCCCCAGGCCTTGTAATCAAAGTTTTTTGCGGCAAGGGTCATCTTTTGAAATAGCCGGGACAGTGTTTTACGTTGCTCTAACGTGGCATTTATTGCGGCAAGCGCACAAGCCTCGGGCTCTATTGCCTTTCGCAACCCTAAGAACTGCGCTAAAAATGGTTGAGTATCTTCTATGTCTTCAATCCAATCAAGCAGTTGAGAGTCAAGAAAATGCCAGTTTGAACGTGGCAGAACTCGAGTGCCTACCTTGGGCTTTGATTCAATCAAGCCTTTTGCCGAAAGCAATTTCGTCGATTCGCGCAATGCCGTACGGCTCACCCCAAACAGATCACATAGCTCCATTTCACTCGGCAGTTTTTGATTTTCTTTCAATTCACCGGACAAAATTTTGCAGGCAATCAGCCGCGCTATCTGGACATGAATCCGGCGGCTTGAATTTTCTAATGTTGAGAATATGGGCATGAAGCAACCTTATATTAAAAAGTTGAAGCAAAAAAATAGGTAGCAGAAAACTGATCAATCAGACTTTTGTTCACAGCCGGGATTAACGCAGTGATTCCACTGCTACAGCGCGACAAGCATCAGCCGAGAAAAAGTGAGAGGTAGTGCAGCTGCTTCAGCACTGCGAAATGATCCATTAAGATCTCTTTACCGGTTTATTTTGTTACCCAGGAAAATCTCACATGACCACCTAAATCATCCCTGTCGTAAATCAGAACAGCGTTGTTTTTAACTCAGTCAGCATGGAAGAATAACCACCACTAGCACTTGCTATATTGTATTACAATATAATATAAAAAATAGATAATTAAAATCCCAAAAACTAAAATCGTTCCCCAGATAACTTAATTTTGAGAGGTCGGTCAACTTAAAACAAACTGGGTATAATATTGCGCAGAAGAAATTAAACAGAGTAAGGCGTTTGATTGAGCAATAGCTATCTATTGGGATTGAAAAACAGTACCGTTATCGTTGATTTTAAACAGCAAGATTGATTATATTTACTTAGATTGCTATTAAAAGGTGAAGCTATAAACAACCGCTCATAAAAAAGTCCGTCACAAAATCATTGCAACGGACTCTTTAATGAATTAATAAATGCTAATATCTATTTGAGGATTGATTAGAAATCAACACCGAGCATTAAACCAGCCATTTGTTGATCGTATTCTTTTGGTTCAGTCTTGCCATATCCCCAGAAATCACCTTTCGCCATGCCAACTTCAGTATAAAGCGTAACGAATTTGTTAAATTGATATCTTGTACCGATGTAAGCGGTATCTAAATCGTCAT
>JBATHQ010000607.1:0-17710 GCA_049667005.1 Psychromonas sp. | reverse complement strand
TAATGACCGTGTATTTAGCAAATAACGCATCGGATTTGTGCAAAACTAATTCACTATCGCTTTGTTTTTCACCATTGACAGTGACCGCACCATTGTTAATAAATTCACGCGCCATTTTATTCGATTTAGCCAATTCGCAACTGGTTAATAATTCAACCAGATCTTTCTCATCACCTTCAATATCCGTGGCAGGTAAACCATCCTGTGCAAGTTGCGCCAGATCGGATTCACTCAGCGCACTTAAATCCCCGGAGAACAAAGCTTCGGTAATACGCTCTGCTGAAGCTAAGCCTTCTTCTCCGTGAACTAAACGGGTAACATGCTGCGCTAATATATTTTGCCCCTCGGGACGACCCTGAATAGTTTTATCCTTATCTTCAATCGCAGCAATCTCTTCAATCGTTAAGAAAGTAAAGTAGCGCAAGAATTTATAAACATCCGCATCCAGTGTAGTGATCCAGAATTGGAAGAAAGCATAAGGTGATGTTTTTGCCGCGTCAAGCCAGATAGTGCCAGCTTCTGTTTTACCGAATTTTGTACCATCAGCTTTAGTCACCAGCGGCAACGTTAGCCCGAACACTTTTTCCTGATTCATACGGCGCGTTAAATCAATACCACCGGTAATATTTCCCCATTGATCTGAGCCGCCGATTTGCAGAGAACAGCCATTGGCTTTATTTAACGCCGCAAAATCATAGGACTGTAATAGCATATAGGTAAACTCAGTAAAAGAGATACCCGCCCCTTCGCGGTCAATACGCTGTTTAACTGATTCTTTTTGAATCATCGCATTAACGCTGAAATGTTTACCCACATCGCGTAAAAAAGAGATGGTGTCCATTTTGCCAATCCAATCAAGGTTATTGACCACCTCAGCTGAATTTTCCTGATCACCAAATTCAATAAACGCACTGACCTGCAGTTTAATTTTATCAACCCAGTTGGCAACCACATCATCGTTGTTTAATTTACGCTCTGCAGCTTTAAAACTCGGATCGCCAATTAACCCGGTTGCACCACCGACTAAGGCTAATGGTTTATGACCGGCTTCCTGGAAACGTTTCAATGTTAATAACGGCACTAAACTGCCGATATGCAGGCTGTCAGCTGTCGGATCAAATCCACAATAAAGTGTTTTGCAGCCACTTGATAAATGTTCATGTAATTCTTCATCTGCCGTCGTTTGCGCAACTAACCCTCGCGCCTTTAAATCTTCAAGTAGAGCATTCATTTATTCACTTCCTAATCATTGAGCTTGCAATCTTTTAATGGTCAAGATATTACACATTTACAGGCCACAAAAAAACCATAGAGTGTGGATATAAGGCAGTTTATGTTAGCATTAGCCTTATTTTTTTATTACAAAGAGCAGATCCCATGAAAATAGGCATTATTGGCGCAATGGATGAAGAGGTCAGTCTTCTTAAAGCGACATTAACCAACATTAACACAACCGTCATTGCAGGTTGCGAGTTTTATCAAGGAGAGTTAAACGGTAAACAGGTTATTGTTACCAAATCCGGAATAGGTAAAGTCGCGGCCGCAGTGGCAACAACATTATTGTTAGAAAGATTTACCCCGGATTATATCGTCAATACCGGCTCTGCCGGCGGTTACGATAGCACGCTTAATGTCGGTGATATTGTGATCTCTACGGAAGTGCGTTTTCACGATGTGGATGTCACCGCATTTGGTTATGAAATCGGACAGATGGCGCAATTACCCGCGGCTTTTGCAGCGGATAAAAATCTTGTCAGTATCGCGCAAAAAGCAGCTGAAAGCACCGCTCATGCGAAAATCATTCAGGGGTTAATTTGTAGTGGTGATATTTTTATGGCAGATCCGGTCAAAGCGGAAATCGCACGTCAGAATTTTCCGACCATGGCAGCCTGTGAAATGGAAGCGGCAGCTGTCGCACAGGTATGTTACCAATTTAACGTGCCTTTTGTGATCATTCGTTCATTGTCAGATATTGCCGGGAAAAAGTCAGAATTATCCTTTGAGCAATATCTGCCGATTGCCGCTAAAAATGCCGCCATTCTGGTTGCCGAGATGGTTAAAAACATAAACTGATTTATCTTTTCCCAGCTTAAAAGGCGCCTTATCGATCTCTCGATAAGACGCCTTTCGCGTAAGCTCTTCCTACTTATTTGCCTCGTATATAAAGATCTTTAGAATAAATCCGACCTTCTGCATTGTGCATCGGATAACCTCCGACAGCCGGATTGACTAAACGTGCCTGCATATAATAATAGATAGGTGCGATGGGCATATCCTCCGCCAGTATTTTTTCCGCCTGATCATAATATTCGTTACGTTTCTTTTCATCTGTTGCTATCTGCGCTTTAGCCATAACTTCATCATAATCACTATTTTTATAAAACGCGTAGTTGCTCTGATTATCAGTGGTGAACAGACTTAAAAAAGTGGAAGCTTCATTATAATCACCACACCAGGAGGCGCGCATAATATCAAATTGCCCCGCTTTACGGGCATCCAAATAGGACTTCCATTCCTGATTTTCAAGGATTATTTTACCTCCAGTTTTTTGCTTTAACATTGCAGCAATGGCAACGGCAATCGCTTTATGGCTTTCACTGGTATTATATAAAAGCGTTGCTGTGATCGGGTTATTCTGATCATAGCCCGCCTCTTTCAGCAGCTTAATCGCTTGCGCATCACGTTGCGCCTGAGTCCATTTACTGTATTCGGGTTGCGTCGCGGTAAAGTTTGCTGTTGCTTGATGAGCAAATGTGTAAGCAGGCAGATTACCTACTTGGGTAATTCCGTCTGTGATCACATCACGTTGAATAAGGTATGAAACGGCTTTACGAACGCGGGCATCATCAAAGGGTTTATGCTGGGTGTTAAATGCATAATAATAAGTACATAAAGAGGGCGTGACCCGATAGGCATCGGGCTGCTCTTTTTTCAACTTATCAACCAGTTGGGCGGGAACATCAGAAGTAATATCGACCTCTCCGGTTTTATAACGGTTCATTGCCGCGATTTGGCTTTCAAAAGGGATATAAGTCACCTGATTTAAAAGCGTCTGCTTATTATTCCAATATTCCGGATTACGTAACATTTCTAAACGCTCGTTAAGTATCCATCTTTTCAGTTTAAATGCTCCATTAGAAACAATATGCGCCTGTTTAGTCCAGGTCTGTGGAAATTTTTCAACTACTTTCTGCGGCAACGGCATCATCACCGTATGTGCCGTCATCGCCAGAAAATAAGGGACCGGCTTTTCCAGCTCAAATTGTAAGGTGTGATCATCCAACACTTTCACGCCCAAACTGCTCAGCGGCTTTTCGCCGGCAATGATCGCTTCGGCATTTTTAATTTGCGTCTGCTTTAAAAACCAGGCATTAGGTGAAGCAAATTCAGGGTCAACGGCGCGCTGCAAACTAAACAGGAAATCCTGCGCAGTCACGCTGTCACCATTTGACCATTTTGCATCTTTGCGTAAATAAAAGGTATAAAGCTGATTATCTTTATTATCCCAAGACTGCGCGACACCAGGTATAACCTGGCCATTTTCATCCTGAATGACTAACCCTTCGAATAGATCTCTTAAGATATGAATTTCAGGCATCCCTTCTGCCTGCAGCGGATCCAGTGTTGCGGCTTCGGCATCATTACCTCTTACCAATACCTGCTGCTTGGCAAGCACGGTACCTGCAGGTACCTGCGCGGCAAAAGTAACTGAAGCACTAAAAGGAAAAAGAACGGCTAAACTACATGAGAGGGTTAGTTGTTTGAAAATCTGCATAATGCTTCCTTGTAAACTTATTTGAAGAAAAAAAATCGGGATCAATCAGACCTGATGCAGTAATTAAGCGAGTATCCACTGCAAAATCTTTTTACTTTATGGTCAATAATATAGCAGATGAAGATGAAAATACTTTGATTTGACCAGCGTATGCGACAAAGTGTTTAATTGTCATTTTGCGCCAAAAACAGTTCTTTTAAAGCATAAAAAAGCCCCTAAGCTGCTGACAGCGTAGGGGCTTTTTTCATTTTAATGACCTGTAAAACAGGTAGTTGAATTATTTAATAGCTAATAATTCAACTTCAAATACCAATGTTGCATGCGGACCGATCGCAGCGCCGGCACCGCGCTCGCCATAAGCAAGATCAGCAGGAATTGTTAATTTGTATTTTGAACCAACAGGCATCAGTTGTAATGCTTCAGTCCAACCTGCAATCACGCCACCAACAGGGAATTCAGCAGGCTGGCCGCGTTGTACAGAGCTGTCAAATACAGTGCCATCGGTTAATGTACCGTGGTAATGCACGCTAACAGTTGATTCAGCTGTTGGTGTTTCACCTTCACCCTGGCTGATCACTTCATAATGAAGACCAGACGCAGTAACGGTAACGCCTTCTTTAGCCGCATTTTCTGCAAGGTAAGCTTCACCGGCAGCACTTAATACTTTTGCTTGTTCAGCAGCTTCAGCCTGCATACGCTCAGAGATAACCTGGAAAGCGGCCTGTAAATCTTCACGAGATACTTTACTTTCTGCGCCGGCAAATGCATCGGCTAATCCAGCAGCAACAGCAGATATTTCTAAACCCTCAAAAGGATTGGAAGCCAGTTGCTCTCCCATTTGTAGACCAATACCGTAGCTTGCTTGTTGTTCTTGAGTGTTTAGTTGTAATTCAGACATGTTTAGTTCTCTTTATTTATGAAAGGGAGTTCCCTATTTATATCAATATATGATGATTCAATAAATATATGGGGTGCTTAATTGTCTTTTAAAGGGGAAAATGGATTTTTTTTAAACTTTTTTAGAAAAAAATTAAAATTCCGCGCTGAATCTTCTGCTTCGCCATAAAAAATGCCCCCTTAACCGGAGGCATCGATATTGATAGTTAGCGCTATTAGCTGCTTAAATCGTCAAAAAAAGTTTTGACGCTGGCTAAAAAACCCTCTGATTTAGGCTTGTGTTTGCTTGAGCTTGATGAACATAAGCTTTCAAACTCTTTTAACAATTCACGCTGTTTGCTGGATAATTTTACCGGTGTTTCGACCATTACCTTGCACATTAAATCACCGGTCACCTGGCTGCGCACTGATTTAACACCCTTACCGCGCATCCTGAACATGCGCCCGGTTTGCGTTTCAGCCGGAATTTTAAGTTTTACACGACCATCGAGTGTCGGTACTTCAATTTCACCGCCTAATGCCGCTTCAGTAAAACTAATCGGCACTTCGCAGTAGAGATTATTACCATCACGCTCAAAAACATGATGCGGCAGAACATTCATCTGCACATACAGATCACCTGCTGGTGCTCCATACTCGCCTGCTTCACCTTCACCACTTAAACGAATACGATCGCCGGTATCAACGCCCGGGGGGATTTTAACTGAAAGGGTTTTGCTGCTTTCATAACGACCATGGCCGTGACATTTATGGCACGGATCGCTGATAATTTTTCCTTGTCCGTGACAAGTTGGACAGGTCTGGTTGACCGCAAAGAATCCCTGGCGCATCTGCACCTGTCCTTGCCCATGACAAGTACTACAGGTTTTAACGTCACTGCCTTTTTTAGCCCCCGTGCCATTACATTGTTCACAATGAACTTGTGTAGGGATTTGAATCTCTTTGGAAATACCTTTTACCGCTTCTTCAAGCGTTAATTCCATGTTATAGCGAAGATCTGATCCCTGCTGTGGACGCTGAGCACCACCGCGTCGACCGCCACCAAAAATATCACCAAAAATATCTCCGAACTGGTCACCAAAATCTGCATGCCCGAAACCACCACGCCCCTGCTGGTTTACACCATCATGTCCGTATTGATCATATGCCGCTTTTTTCTGCGGATTACTAAGAATTTCGTAAGCTTCTTTTACTTCTTTAAACTTTTCTTCAAGCTCACCATCACCACTGGTGCGATCCGGGTGATATTTCATTGCCAAACGTTTGTAGGCTTTTTTGACTTCTTTTTCTGTCGCGTCTCGGGTTATACCAAGCACTTCATAACAATCACGTTTTGCCATTTCTTTTCTCAACGTTGCTGTTTATAACCAAATTGTCCGGTTATAGTTAAAACAAACACGCGGATTACAGAATAATCCATAACCCGCGATCTATTAAAAACGATTATAACTTAGTTATTTCTCAAATTATTTTTTATCGTCTTTTTTAACTTCTTCAAACTCAGCATCAACAATATCATCATCCTGCTTCGCATTGCCTTGCGCTTCTTCAGCACCACCAGCTTCACCCGCTTGTGCTTTTTGTTGTGCGACTTCCATTAATTTTGCAGAGGCTTCAGCAAGTGCATTTGTTTTAGCTTCAATTGCATCTTTATCTTCAGTTTTAGTCGCTTCTTCTAACTCTTTCAGCGCCGCTTCGATTTTTTCTTTCTCGTCACTTGCTAATGCATCGCCAGCTTCTTCAATTTGCTTACGGGTGCTATGAATCATTGCGTCAGCCTGGTTACGTGCTTTAACTACTTCTTCAAATTTCTTATCTGATTCAGCATTTGCTTCGGCATCATTAACCATTTTTTCAATCTCTTCGTCAGAAAGACCTGAGCTAGATTTAATGGTTATTTTTTGCTCTTGTTTAGTATCTTTATCTTTAGCTGATACGTGCAGAATACCATCCGCATCCATATCAAATGTCACTTCAATTTGAGGAGTACCACGTGATGCTTTACGGATACCTTCAAGGTTAAATTGACCAAGAGATTTATTATCAGCAGCACGTTTACGCTCACCTTGTAAAATGTGAATCGTTACGGCACTTTGATTATCTTCCGCTGTAGAGAATGTTTGCGACTGTTTTGTCGGGATCGTGGTGTTTTTATCGATAACTTTGGTTAAAACACCACCCATTGTTTCGATACCTAATGATAAAGGCGTAACGTCTAATAACAGAACGTCAGTTTTATCACCAGAAAGTACGGCACCTTGAATCGCAGCACCCATTGCTACCGCTTCGTCAGGGTTAACATCTTTACGCGCTTCTTTACCAAAGAATTCAGAAACCATTTTTTGTACAAGTGGCATACGTGTTTGGCCACCCACTAAAATAACGTCATCAATCTCACCAACAGATAGATCAGCATCTTTTAACGCGATACGTAGCGGCTCAAGCGTTGCTTTAACCATATCTTCAACAAGAGACTCTAATTTAGAGCGTGTGATCTTGATATTTAAATGTTTAGGACCCGTTGCATCTGCAGTGATGTAAGGCAGGTTAATATCTGTTTGCTGTGCACTTGATAATTCAATTTTTGCTTTTTCAGCCGCTTCTTTAACACGTTGCATTGCAAGTGGATCGTTAGTTAGATCAAAACCTTGTTGGGTTTTAAATTCAGCAACTAAAAAGTTGATTAGACGGTTATCAAAATCTTCACCACCTAAATGTGTATCACCGTTTGTTGATAATACTTCAAATGTTTTTTCGCCGTCTACTTCATCGATTTCAATGATTGAGATATCAAAAGTACCACCGCCCAAGTCATATACCGCAATAGTACTGTCACCTTTGGCGTTATCAACACCGTATGCAAATGCAGCAGCCGTTGGCTCATTGATAATACGTTTAACATCAAGACCGGCAATACGTCCTGCATCTTTAGTCGCCTGACGCTGTGCATCGTTGAAGTATGCAGGTACAGTGATTACCGCGCCCGTTACTTTTTCACCTAAATAATCTTCTGCTGTTTTTTTCATTTTTTTCAAAACTTCAGCAGAGATTTGTGGTGGTGCCATTTTGTTGCCGTGCGCTTCAACCCACGCATCACCGTTGTCAGCTTTAACAATTTTGTACGGCATGATTTTAAGATCACGTTGTACTTCTTCATCTTCAAAACGACGACCGATTAAACGCTTGATCGCAAAAAGAGTATTTTGTGGATTAGTTACTGATTGACGTTTTGCTGGTTGACCAACAAGAGTTTCACCGTCTGTGTAAGCAATGATTGAAGGAGTCGTACGCTCACCTTCAGCATTTTCAATGATTTTAGCTACACCACCAACAAGTACAGATACACATGAATTTGTTGTACCTAAATCAATACCAATTATTTTACCCATCTTACACTTCTCCAAAATTATTTATGTTTTGTGTTTTTGATTAAGTCAGCTCAAATGTGTCTTTCAAAATATTGAGCCGCTTTATTTGTTTTATATGTGGGGGGCTATTTTTTACTTTCAAGGGAAAAAACAAAAAAATTTCATTTTCTCTTTTCTTTTTATCAGCCAATAAAAAAGGTACCGCAGTACATTTTAATAAAATTGCGGAAAAAACAACTTATTCTGCCGCTTTGGAGACCATCACCATTGCCGGGCGAATAATGCGACCGTTTAACTCATAACCCTTCTGCATCACAGCGATAACCTGATTAGCCGGTACACCAGGAACTGCCTGCATGCTCATCGCCTGATGTTTTTCAGGATCAAAAGCTTCATCTTTAGGATCAATCACTTTCAAACCAAATTTCTCAATGGTATCAAGCATAGATTTTAGCGTTAACTCAACGCCCTCGATCATCGGTTTTAATGCATCATCTTCTTTATCAGCATGGCTAATGGCCATCTCCATGCTGTCGATAACAGGTAATAAGCCATCGACAAATTTCGACAGTGCAAATTTATGCGCTTTTTGCACATCTAACGCAGCGATCCGACGCGCATTGACAACTTCGGCTTGCGCACGAACAACAGCCTCTTGCTGGTCAAGTATCTGTTGTTCAGCAAGCGCTAATTTTTTAGCCAGTACGTCGATCATATTTTCTTCTTTAGCAGTACCCGTTTCACCTTGTGATTCTTCGGATTCAACCTGTGCTTCAGCTGATTCACCATTTTCTACTTGTTCAGCTTCCACTTGCTCTTCCGGGTTGATTGTATTTTCTTTAGTCATCGTCTTATCCTAGTCAATTACAGGGTTAAATTTATATATGCTCTATTATGGGGATCCCAATGATAGTTTCAAGCCCGTTGTGAGAATATGCGAAAATTCTTATCACTTTAAGCACAAAAAAAACCACGCAGTAAATGAGTATATCTACAGCATTAGATCGGGTTATACTTCAATATACTGAAGTTGCACTGTTAAAGGAGCTATATGGCTGCCCACCGTAACGATCACATTGAATTTAAGACTATCGGCTTGATTGCTAAAACAGAGCATCCGGAAGCCAAGCAAACTTTATTAGCCTTATATGATTTTTTAAAAGCGCAGGGAATGAAGCTGATTATAGATCAGCGTATTGCCAATGATCTTCCTATGAATGGCTTTCACTGTGCCGACCTGGTTGGTATCGGTCAACACTGTGATTTAGCAATAGTAATAGGCGGGGATGGTTATATGCTTGGCGCGGCGCGTGTATTAGCACGTTTTGATATTGCTGTAATAGGTGTAAACCGTGGGAACTTAGGTTTCTTGACGGATCTGGATCCGGATGATTTTGAACAACCGTTAATGGAAGTATTACAAGGCAAGTACCAAACTGAATATCGCTTTTTATTAGAAGCGCAAGTGCACAGTCATGGCCATATAAAAAGCAGCAATACCGCCGTTAATGAGGTAGTTTTACATCCGGACAAAATTGCCCACATCATTGAGTTTGAAGTTTATGTCGACGATAACTTCATGTTAAACCAACGCGCTGATGGCCTTATTATCTCTACACCGACGGGTTCAACGGCTTATTCTCTCTCTGGTGGCGGTCCTATTTTAACGCCGAACTTAGACGCAATCAGTCTATTACCGATGTTTCCGCACACCCTAAATAGCCGCCCTATTGTCATTGACGCGAATAGTTGCGTGCGTTTGAAAATTGCAGAATCAAATACCAGTGAAATGCAAATAAGCTGCGATAGTCATGTCAACTTATCGGTGTTGCCGGGTGATGAGGTCATGATCAAAAAACACCAGCATAGATTAAGATTAGTTCATCCACAAAACTATAATTATTTCCATGTATTACAAAATAAACTCGGCTGGGGTAATAAATTGTTTTAACTTCGATTAAGTTTCTCTGAGCTAGGTGTTAAGTATCTGTTAACTAGCCGAGCAACTAAGTCGATAAAGGAGCAATGGAGTAGCTGAAAATTCTGTGTGGCTACTGAATTTTTGCAAGCTTTTGTTTTAAAGCAAACGGTTAAAGCAAAATATTGCAAAAAAGTAAATTGGCTAGAGCCGTCTCCCACACATCATTAGGAACAATAAGTCATGTCGCAACTAAAGTGAATCAAGCAACATTCTCAACCACCTCCTCTTATACCCATGATACTTAGTCCTTATTTATCCTTATCTAAAGAAGAAAGCCTATAAAGAATCGCAATAAAAAACAGAGGCAATCTTTACTGTTAATAAACACAGTGTATACTGTATCTAAAACCAGTGTTTATTAATCTCTTTTAGGTGCGAAGATTATGCTTACTCAATTAACCGTTCAAAATTTTGCTATTGTCCAATTTTTAGAATTAGAATTTCATCAGGGAATGACCACCATCACCGGAGAAACAGGTGCGGGTAAATCTATTGCCATTGATGCTCTGGGTTTGTGTTTAGGAGAGCGCGCTGATGCCAACATGGTCAGAATTGACACTGAGCAGACTGAAGTGAATGCACGCTTTACCTTAAATGACACACCTCATGCAAAAAACTGGTTAAAAAACAATGAGCTTGAAGATTCCGTAAGTGACAATCTAGAATGTTTATTGCGCCGGGTTATTACAAAAGAAGGCCGTTCACGTGCTTATATTAATGGTACTCCAGTGCCGCTTTCACAACTTAAAAGCCTGGGTCAACTGCTGGTTAACATTCACGGTCAGCATGCCCACCAAAGCCTGCTTAAAAACGATATTCAACTGACAATAATTGATGAATATGCCGGTCATCATGCTTTAGTACAAAAAGTAAAAGACACCTATCAGGGCTGGCATTTTCTCAACAAAAAATTAAAACAACTGCAGTTGAATCAACTGGAAAAGCAGGCGCGCAAACAACTACTTGAATACCAGATTGAAGAGTTAGACAGCTTTGCACTGGCTGAAAATGAGTTTCAGGAAATAGAACAGGAGCATAAGCGTTTAGCCAATAGCGGCGCTTTATTAACAACCTGTCAAATAAGTATGCAGCAGTTAAGCGATGGTGAGGAGGTTGATGCATTAAGCTTATTGCGCAAAAGTGTCAGCGCGCTTGAGCATCAGGTAGATAATGATCCTGCTCTGGAGAGCGTTGTCAGCACTTTGCAGGAAGCAATTATCCAAATCGAAGAAGCCTGTTATGAATTACGTCATTGCAGTGACAACCTGGAGCTTGACCCCGAGCATTTCCAACAATTAGAAACACGCATGAGCGATGCGTTATCCTTAGCCCGTAAACATCAAGTACAACCTGAGTTTCTTTTTGACCATCATCAGAAACTAAACAAAGAGTATAAGCAGTTAAATAATTTCGATACTCAAATAGAACAACTTAGCATTGATTTACAATCGGCTGAACGGAACTATTTTGAACAGGCGAATAAACTGAGTCAAAGCCGTTCCCGTTACAGTAAAGAGTTAAGTAAAAAAATCACCACCAGTATTCAACAACTCAATATGGAAAAAGGCGTATTTGAAGTGGTGCTGACGCAAGCCAACAGCACGACATTAAGCCCTTTAGGAATTGATAATATTGAATTTAAAGTAGCAACTAACGCAGGACAATTGCTGCAGGACTTAGGAAAAGTTGCTTCAGGTGGTGAACTATCCCGTATCGGTCTGGCTATTCAAGTGATAATCAGTCAACGCGTTTCGACACCGACACTTATTTTTGATGAAGTCGATGTGGGTATTAGCGGCGCTACGGCTGCTGTGGTGGGAAAATTATTGCGCAGTCTTGGTGATAATACACAGATATTGTGCGTCACACACTTACCGCAAGTTGCCGGTAATGGACATCAGCAGATGTTTGTTAATAAGCACAGTGATGGTAAAACCACTAACACAACCATGGTTAAACTCAATCAGCAGGAGCGCTTAAATGAATTAGCGAGGTTGCTGGGAGGAGATCGTATTACCCAGCACACGTTAGCCAACGCACAAGAGTTGTTAGTGGAGTAAATTTTAAATAACCTCACTCATATTTTACGCCTCTTTTCTCATTCCCATGCTCAGCATGGGAACCTTATTTGCCATTGCAAATATAAAAAGTGAACCATAGTACGATGATTAAATTAAAATAAACCTGTCTTTATTTGCGTGACTGGTTAATATTCTTTATTTATCTTATCAGGGTTATTAAATATGAAATTATCCTTTCTTAGTTTAGTTTTTACTTTATTGATTACCGGCTGTGCGCAAATACCAAAGCAGCCCGTTGAAACGGCAGATTGGGCAGCGCAACAACAACAACTTGAAAAGTTAAACCATTGGACCCTCAGTGGTAAAGTAGCGGTTATTACTCCGGAAAAACGCCACAGCCTGAATATTTACTGGCAACAAAGTGGCGATGATTTTCATATCACGCTAACCACCTTTTTAGGGGCAACGGTTTTAGATCTTAAAAAGACGGCAAGCGGAACCAAAATTATTGATGATGGCGGTAAAGTTTATGTTGGTGAAAATTCTCAGGAACTCATTAACCAACTGACAGGCCTGACAATTCCTGTTGATGCTTTACAACAATGGATCAAAGGCAATCCGGCTGATGCTATTTATCTGCTTGATGAGAATAACCAACTGGTTAGTCTGACCGGAGAAGACCGTGAAAGTGGCAACTGGTCCGTTGATTACAGCAATTATAAGACTATTCAGAAAGTCAGCCTACCCCACGCGCTGCAGCTTAACCGCCAAAATTTACTGCTAAAATTCGCCATCCAGAAATGGTTATTAACTGCCCCTTAAATAGGTTATACCCTATTTTTTTACAACAGCACCGCTGCCTGGGGACATCGGGCAACGGTGTGAGAATTCATCGCATTTTCCACTTTATTTTTTCTTATAAGAAAACGGCTATGATTGCTTCTTGCTGTATTTATAGCAAATAAATCGCTACTATCATTTCTACTATCTTTTCTACAAACTTTTTGCACAACAATTACGTCACAGATAATGAGTAGATTTGCCAATTAAAGAGACAACGCATGACACATACTGACACTATTCGCTGGCCTGCTCCCGCTAAACTGAATCTATTTTTATATATAACCGGACAACGTGCAGATGGGTACCATGAATTACAAACCCTGTTTCAATTCATCGACCGCTGTGATTATTTAACGGTTACACCTAATCTCTCTGGAAAAATCACCCTATCCCCGAGTATTGAGGGTGTAGCCTTAGAAGATAATTTAATCTATAAAGCAGCGATGGCATTAAAGGCCTATAGCGCAGAAAATGACGGGGCGCATATTACTTTGGAAAAAAAATTGCCGATGGGAGGCGGTCTCGGAGGCGGTTCTTCGGATGCAGCAACAACCTTGGTCGCACTTAATTATCACTGGAATATCAATTTAACAAAAAAAACATTATCAGAAATAGGCGTTAAACTAGGCGCAGATGTGCCTATTTTCATCGCTGGAAAAGCAGCCATTGCAGAAGGTATTGGAGAGCAATTAACACCCGTTAATATTGCTGAAAAGAGTTATCTGGTCGCTGTTCCTGACTGCCATATTTCAACTCCCGCCGTTTTCCAGGCAGATGCGCTGATCCGTAACACCCCGAAAAGAGATCATACACAGTTATTAAATCAAATTTGGCTAAACGACTGCCAGCATTATGTGAAAAAAAATTATCCTGAGGTTGCCAAGGTTATAGACTGGTTGATAGAATACGCGCCAACTCAATTAACTGGAACTGGTGCATGTGTTTTCAGCACATTTAACAGTATTCATGAAGCTCAAATTGTGTTAGACAACACTCCCGACTGGTTGGCTGGATTTACCGCGAAGGGATTAAATAATTCACCGTTAAATGAATTATTAGCAACACTTATATGAAATTTGCTTATTAATTACAACAGAGTAATTAATAAAATATTAATTAGCATTTTGCTTTTTAATACAAACTCTTCAGGATTACAGAGGTCCACACAGTGCCAAACATGAAACTATTTGCTGGTAACGCGACACCCGATCTGGCTAAAAAAATTGCAGATCGTCTTTTCATTAAATTAGGAAGTGCAGATGTGGGTCGCTTCAGCGATGGTGAAATCCACGTACAAATTAATGAAAACATACGTGGTGATGATATTTTTATCGTACAATCTACTTGTGCACCAACAAATGATAACCTAATGGAATTAATCGTTATGATTGATGCTCTTCGTCGTGCATCAGCTGGCCGTATTACTGCCGTAATTCCTTACTTTGGTTATGCCCGTCAAGACCGTCGAGTACGTTCTTCGCGTGTACCAATTACCGCTAAAGTAGTTGCAGACTTTTTATCTAATGTTGGCGTTGACCGTGTATTAACGGTTGATCTTCATGCTGAACAGATTCAAGGTTTCTTTGATGTACCGGTAGATAATGTTTTCGGTAGCTCTGTTTTACTTGAAGATATGCTTGAGAAAAAACTCGATAATCCAATGATTGTCTCCCCTGATATTGGTGGTGTTGTACGTGCACGTGCTCATGCTAAATTATTAGATGATGCGGATTTGGCAATCATCGACAAACGTCGTCCAAAGAAAAATGTTGCACAAGTCATGCATCTTATTGGTGATGTCGAAGGACGAAACTGTATTATTGTTGATGATATGATTGATACTGGTGGTACCTTATGTCAGGCAGCCGCTGCGCTTAAAGAACGTGGTGCTGCTTCTGTATATGCTTATGCTACACACGCTGTATTCTCTGGTGATGCGGCTAAAAATATTACAAACTCTGTGATTGATGAATTCATCGTAACAGACTCAATTCCGTTATCGAAAGAGATTATCGCAACGGGCAAAGTTAAGCAGTTAACACTTAGCGGTATGCTTGCAGAGGCAATTCGTCGCGTCAGCAACGAAGAGTCAATTTCTGCCATGTTCCATTAATTAATGGCGCTTAAGCAGCGCTTTTAATACCCGTTAATTGCGGCAAACACCCTGAACGCTTACTTGTTTTACATTTAAGCGTTTTTTTGTGCCTGAAATTCCTTTTAATGTGTACAAAATTATCTCATCACGGTATGATGGCGCGCCTTTTTTGTCCTCAGTTTAATACTGTCGATAAGGTGGTTTGATCTGGTCGCAAGTTCAAACCTATTTTAAATTTGAGGAACTTTATAACAGTATCCTCACTATTGGAGTTAAACCATGTCTATTAAATTAATCGCAACAACACGTACAGACCTAGGGAAAGGTGCGAGCCGCCGCCTTCGTCATGCAGACCTAGTACCAGCAATCGTATACGGAGCCGGTAAAGCACCTGTTTCTATTACTTTTGAACATAAAGAGATCATGAAAGCAGATGCTGTTGAAGCATTCTTCTCTTCAGTATTGGATCTGAAAATTGATGGTGTTTCACAGCAAGTGTTACTTAAAGATATACAACGTCACGCTTTTAAAGAACGCATTCAACATTTAGATTTCTTACGCGTTGATGCAGCACAGACAATTCAAACAGCTGTTCCTATCCACTTCCTTAATGAAGAGACAGCAGAAGCTGTTAAAAATGGCGGCCTAATCGCACGTAACGCTAACGAAGTAGAAGTAATCTGTCTACCAGCTGATCTACCTGAATTCATTGAAGTAGATATCGCAGGAATGGAAATTGGTGATACATTACACCTTTCGAATATAGTACTTCCTGCAGGTGTTGAGTCTGCTGAACTAAGTAAAGGTGAAGCTCACGACCATCCAATCGTTTCAATCTCTCTTCCAAAAATAGCAGCAGTTGAAGAAGAAGAAACTGAAGCAGAAGCAGAAGCAGAAACTGAAACTGAAGCAGACGCTTAATTAGTCGTGTCAACAACGATTAAACTGCTTGTGGGCCTGGCTAATCCAGGCCCCGAATATGCTCAAACCAGACACAATGCCGGACAATGGTATTTAAACCAGTTCTCCTCTCAAGAAAACATCCAGCTTAAAGCCGAAGCAAAGTTCTACGGTCTGACCGGAAGAATACAATTCGCGGGTAATGATCTGCGTCTTCTTGTGCCAACTACCTTTATGAACCTTAGCGGAAAAGCGGTTGCTGCTATGGCGAATTTTTATCGTATACAACCTGAAGAGATCCTCGTCGCACACGATGAACTGGATCTGCCTCCTGGTATTGCGAAGTTTAAATTAGGTGGTGGTCATGGCGGGCATAATGGTTTAAAAGATATTATCAGTAAGCTGGGCAATAATAAAAATTTTTATCGTCTGCGTATTGGCATCGGCCACCCCGGTGACAAAAATAAAGTCAGCAGTTATGTTCTTGGCAAAGCGCCAATAAGTGAACAAAATCTGATCGACCAAAGCATTGATGAAGCGGCACGTTGTACCCATATTTTAGGGCAAGACGGGTTAGCAAAAGCGATGAATCGCTTACACAGTTTCAAAGCCGTAAAATAGCTTAAACCACTTAAATTAAAATCTCATTGTGCAGGTAACTCGATATTTTATTTTTGACGATAAAATGTGCAATTTATAAATATCGATGTGCACCTAACCGAACAACTAAAAAACAATGACATTAAGCTTAATAGTAACAAATAACTAACAAAATAGGATACATATCATGGGTTTCAAATGTGGCATCGTCGGTTTACCTAATGTTGGTAAATCAACATTATTTAACGCCTTAACTAAAGCGGGCATTGAAGCTGCTAACTTTCCTTTTTGTACGATTGAACCTAATACAGGTATCGTACCTGTACCGGATCCGCGTCTGGATAAACTTGCTAAAATTGTAAATCCGCAACGTATCCTGCCGACCACAATGGAGTTTGTGGATATTGCAGGTTTAGTTGAAGGCGCCTCAAAAGGTGAAGGCCTCGGTAACAAATTCCTCGCAAATATTCGTGAAACAGATGCAATTGGTCATGTTGTTCGTTGTTTCCAAGATGATAATATCATTCATGTTGCGGGTAAAATCAGCCCTAAAGATGATATTGAAATCATCAACACTGAACTTGCTCTTGCCGACTTAGAAAGTTGTGATCGCGCTATTTTACGTTTAGCTAAAAAAGCGAAAGGCGGTGATAAAGACGCAAAATTTGAACTACCCGTATTAGAAAAAATAAAAGCTCACCTTGAAGCAGATGGTATGGTACGTGGTCTTGGTTTGGATAAAGAGGAGCAAAATGCTGTTGCTTACTTAAATTTCCTAACATTAAAACCAACTATGTATATCGCCAACGTTAGTGAAGATGGTTTTGAAAATAATCCATATCTGGATATTGTACGTGACATTGCGGAAAAAGAAGGCGCTGTTGTGGTGCCCGTTTGTGCTGCCATTGAATCTGAAATCGCTGAGCTTGATGAAGAAGATAAAATAGAGTTTTTAGAAGGTATCGGTCAGGAAGAGCCGGGTTTAAACCGCGTAATTTATAGCGGTTATCAATTATTACATCTACAAACCTACTTCACTGCGGGTGTTAAAGAAGTACGAGCCTGGACGGTTAAAGTGGGAGCCACTGCACCACAAGCTGCCGGCGTAATTCACAGTGATTTTGAACGTGGTTTCATTCGTGCCGAAATTATCGGTTTTGATGATTTTATCGAATTCAAAGGCGAAGCCGGTGCAAAAGAAGCGGGTAAATGGCGCTTAGAAGGTAAAAA
>JBATHQ010000606.1:0-3088 GCA_049667005.1 Psychromonas sp. | reverse complement strand
TATAGTGGGCGTGTTGTAGGCCACGGCAAGCATATTTATTCAACCATTCTCTTTGTAAAAGATAATGCGATGACTACGGTCTGTAGCTGTCCAGTTGGTTTCCAATGTAAGCATGGTGTAGCTACCGCGCTGGCTATCCTTAAGCCAGAAAAAGAGATCGATAGTATCCCGGCAGAAGCGCCAATATTACCCACTCTCTCGCCAGCCCCACATAAAACCCAATCGCATTTACCGGCAAAGCCTAAGGTGATGCCTATCGTTAAAAGCGGCTTTGACAGTTGGTTAGAAAAAACCGAAAAAGAAGTGGATCTTCTCGGTACAAAAGAAGAGCTGCCGGATAATTTTTTACACTATATTGTAACGATTAAAAGCGATTGTTTATGTGTTGAGTTCAGGCAACCTAAACGTTTAAAAAATGGTCTTCTCTCGCAGGGGCGCCGTATTTCATTAAGTAAAATGCAACAAATTAGCTACGGTTATAGTCATTCGGGTTATCATATCAGCGATGTCGCCATCGCTAAAAAAATAAAAAATAAATACTATTATTCCTCTACCTATGATTACGAGATTGATGAAAGCGCTAAATGCTCTGTTTTATTGCAAATGATTGAAACGGGTCGCTGCCATTGGCAAGATATTCACAGTGCGCCGATCACCTTGAGCAATAAGCATTCTCTCAACTTTGCCTGGACAGATAAAGAGCCATACCGATTGCTGCTGTTAATCGATGATAAACCGCTGACCCATTTACTTGACACAAGACCTTTAGCTTATATAAACAGTGCAAAACGCGAAGCGGGTTATATTGACACAACATTGCAATATCGCTTTGTAGAACGTTTAAAAGCATTGCCAGCCTTGCTGGAAAAAGATCTTATGCAGTTTGTTATTTGGGCTACTGGGCAGGGCTTGAATATCCCGTTGCCCAAGAAAATGAAAATCAACGTGATTGATGGCGAATTTCAGCCTGTATTAACGATTGATCATGATGGTCATGCATTTTTTGCACAATATCATTTCTCCTATGGGGAGTTTACCTGTGCTTATGGGCAATATCCTTGGCAGGCAAGCCTGTTACTGGAGGTCGATGGGCAACTCGTTCGCTTAGAGAGAGATTTAGAAAAAGAGCAGCAAGCGTTAGATCTTCTGTTTAAAACAGTGCGCTTTAACGTGACCAGTGAGCTCATCAATGATCAGTTGCAACCGATCTTCAGGCAACCTGAAGCGTTTTTTTGGGCGAGCTTTAATGACACTCTACACGTAGATTTAGTTGCACAAGGCTGGATTGTAGATATTAAAAGTACGCAGCCTTTCCCTAAAGTTATCGACCTTCAAGGAATGCAGGCTGAGGTTCAAAGTGGTGAATATGATGATTGGTTTCAACTGGGGTTGTCCATTGATATCAATAACAAAAAAGTTGACTTGGTGCCCTTGCTGTTGGGTGCGCTTGGACAGGTGGATGATTGGCATGCGCTACCCGATTCTCTCTATTTTCCTTATCAAGGCGACTACTTAACTATCGATAAGCAGCAGCTGCAGCCGATTATAAAGATTTTACAGCAACTTACCGATGATAAAGGGCGGATACCTCGTTTTCATGCCGGTGTCCTGAATGATATTCCGTTTATTAATGAGTGGACAGGAGATCAGAAAATCCGTCAATTGGCGGATAAATTAGCGCGCTTTGAGGGGCTTGAAAGCGTGAGTCCTCCGTTAAACTTAAACGCACAGTTGCGTGAGTACCAACAGCAAGGGGTGAATTGGCTTAATTTTTTACAGGAATACGGTTTTGGCGGTATTTTAGCCGATGATATGGGCTTAGGTAAAACTATCCAGGCATTGGCGATGATGCAATTATTATTCGAACGTAAGCAATTAAGCAAACCTATACTGGTCGTTTGTCCCACCAGTTTAGTCGGGAATTGGCGTAATGAAGCGGCTAAATTTACACCTGATTTAAAGGTGTTGGTGTTACATGGCACGAAACGAAAAACGCTTTTTGACAATATTGATGATCACCATCTGATCATCACAACTTATCCGCTTGTTCACCGAGATTTTGAGGCGTTAAGTCAGCTTCGTTTTCAGTGGCTTATTCTCGATGAGGCGCAAGTCATTAAAAACCCGAAAGCCAAAATGACGCAATCAGTTAAACAACTAAAAGCAGAGCACAAACTTTGTCTAACCGGCACACCGATGGAAAATCATTTAGGTGAATTATGGTCTTTGTTTGATTTTCTGATGCCGGGATATTTATCCAATAATAAAGGTTTTAACGACCTTTACCGCAAGCCCATAGAAAGCGGTGAAGGTTATGCGCAAGAGTGGCTGAATAAACGCATCTCGCCCTTTTTATTACGCCGTACTAAGGATCAGGTCGCGACTGAATTGCCGGCTAAAACAGAAATTATTCAAAGTTTGGCATTGCCTAAGGAGCAGCGCACGCTGTATGAAAGTATTCGTGTCACCATGGAAAAAAAGGTGCGGGATTTACTGAAAGAAAAAGGGATAGCAAAAAGCCAGATTGAGTTTTTAGATGCATTATTAAAATTACGACAAGCCTGTTGTCACCCCAACTTGGTGAAGTTAGACGCTGCTAAAAAAGTCAATAGCAGTGCGAAGCTGGAGTTTTTATTATCCGCTCTTCCGGAAATGTTAGAAGAGGGACGTAAAGTCCTCATTTTTTCACAATTTACCCAGATGCTGAAAATCATCGAAACTGCACTGCATGAGATAAACATAAAAACCACGAAACTGACGGGGCAAACACGTAATCGCGAAGAGGCTATCGATCAATTTACCAGCGGGAAAGTGGATGTATTCCTTATTTCACTCAAAGCTGGTGGGGTCGGCTTGAATTTAACCGAGGCGGATACCGTGATCCACTTTGATCCCTGGTGGAACCCTGCTGCTGAAAACCAAGCAACCGATCGTGCTTACCGTATTGGCCAGGATAAACCGGTTTTTGTTTATAAATTGGTGACAGAAAACACCATCGAAGAGCGGGTTTTAGCGTTGCAAAAAAACAAACAAGCGATGGCAGATTCAGTTTATGGTAGCCAAGCGCAGAAAAAACAAGCGGCGCTCA
>JBATHQ010000605.1:0-1608 GCA_049667005.1 Psychromonas sp. | reverse complement strand
TTTCAGCATCAGATACCTTACCCGCTATTCTATTGGCTGTCTTCGTTGCACATGCTTTATGGTTTGCCGGTATTCATGGGGCTGCGATTGTTGGTGGTATTATGGCACCGTTCTGGTTAGTTAACTTGGGCTTAAACCAGGACGCATTAGCAGCCGGTGTTGACTTACCCGCTACTTTTATTGAACCATTCTGGAGTTTCTTTATTACACTAGGCGGCTCAGGGGCAACCTTTGCGCTGGTCTTACTCTATATGCGCAGTAAATCGGCTCACCTGAGATCGATTGGTAAGTTATGTATCGTACCTACATTCTTTAATATCAATGAACCGGTTATTTTCGGTAGCCCAATCGTCATGAACCCTGTCTTGTTTATCCCGTTTGTAGGGGTTCCGATGATCAATGCTACGATTGCCTTTATCGCAGTCAAAACAGAGATGATTGGTAAAGTGATCTCATTGGTACCCTGGACAGCACCAGCACCTATCGGAGCAGCTTGGGGCGCAGGCTGGCAGATGAGTAACGGCTTACTGGTTATCGGTTTAATCGTGCTTGATTTGGTTCTCTACTATCCCTTCTTTAAAGTTTATGAAAAAGAGTTAATAAAAGAAGATGAAGAGTTGTTACAACAAGAGCAAGCAGAAACAGCTGCCGCACAGTAATACAGGCGACTTGCAACCCACTTAATTAAATCATGGGACTTTGCAAAAAGTGGAGTCCCTATTCACTCAAATATCCGACGCAACAATGACTGGAGAAAAAGATTATGACAACACAAGCAGATGCAATAGCAGTAGAGTCTCCTATTCAAGATCTAGAAGAAACCGTGATGGAGCTGATAATCAATGCCGGCGAATCACGCAGCTGTGCGATGCAGGCACTTTATGCCGCAAAAGCAGGTAAATGGGATGAAGTTGATGGCCTACTGGAAGAGTCAACAGCCGCATCCAAACGCGCCCATAAAGTACAAACCGCATTAATTGGCCTGGATGAAGGTACCGGAAAAGTACCGGTTAATTTAATTATGGTGCATGCTCAGGATCACATTATGACTTCAATGCTGGCACGTGAATTAATTGAAGAGCTGATCGCAGTACATCGCAAACTGCAAGCACA
The DNA here is from genome assembly GCA_049667005.1 of Psychromonas sp. Taxonomy (GTDB): domain Bacteria; phylum Pseudomonadota; class Gammaproteobacteria; order Enterobacterales; family Psychromonadaceae; genus Psychromonas. The sequence goes on along the minus strand of JBATHQ010000605.1, from coordinate 495 downwards.
AGATTAACTTTTAAGCACAAAATAAATGGCTGTTTTCAATGCAGTGGATAAAAAAAGACACGAAGTTATTGAAAATTAAAAAATTAAAAAATAAAAGGTGTAATACATGTACCACAAAAAATTAAAACCATTTCCTAAAGATTTCCTTTGGGGTGCTTCAACATCAGCATATCAGGTAGAAGGTGCTAGTTTAACTCATGGTAAAGGCCCTTCATGCCAAGACGTTAAAGAGATACCAGCAGGTACGAGTGGTTTAGAGGTTTGTGCTGACCATTACCATCACTATAAAGAAGATATTGCCTTAATGGCAGAGATGGGTTTCAAGGTATATCGTTTTTCAATTTCTTGGTCGCGTTTATTACCAGAAGGCACGGGCCGCGTAAATCAAGAAGGCATTGATTTCTATAATAACGTGATTGATGAATGCTTAAAGTACGATATTATCCCGTTAGTCACCATGTTCCACTTTGACATGCCAGCGGCATTGGACGAGCG
>JBATHQ010000604.1:0-8861 GCA_049667005.1 Psychromonas sp. | reverse complement strand
ACGTCATTGCAATGGGCGTAGAGCCGGATGGTCTGAATATTAATTTAAACTGTGGTGCGACCAGCATGCAGGCAATTTCGGAGCGTGTTGTTAAAGAGAAGGCCGATTTTGGTATTGCCTTTGATGGTGATGGCGACCGCGTGATGATGGTGGATCACACCGGGTATGTGCTTGATGGTGATGAACTGCTGTATATTATTGCGCGTGATAAGTTGCGTTCAGGTACGCTAAAAGGCGGTGCTGTCGGTACTAAAATGTCTAATTTAGGATTAGAGCAGGCATTAAAAACATTAGGCATTCCGTTTGAACGTTCCGATGTCGGCGATCGTCATGTAATGGATCTGATGACTAAAAATAATTGGTGTATCGGGGCGGAAAACTCGGGGCATATAATATGTTCCGATTATCTGTCAACGGGTGATGGTATTGTGTCAGGTTTGCAGGTGATCAGCGCAATGCAGAATAGCCGTATGAGTTTATATGATCTGCGCCAGGGCATGAAAAAATACCCGCAGATCCTGCTTAATCTGCGTTATAATGACCAGATTGACCCGCTTCAGGATAAAGACGTACTTGCTGAAGTGCAACGTATTGAAACACTGTTGAATGGCAGAGGCCGGGTATTACTGCGTAAATCAGGCACTGAGCCGGTATTCCGTGTGATGGTTGAGGCGGATGAAAGTGAAGAAGTTGTGCGCGGTTATGCTCAATCCATTGCTGATCAGGTAAAAGTATAAAAAAACAGATTTGCAGGTAGATTGATTTGTTTGAATTTTGAGCGGTCAAGCTGTTGTCCGCTTAAAACATTGAAATAGTCACTATATTCTCTTGTGATTCAGTTATGTTTTCGGTAGTATTCGCGCACTTCTTCGAACGAACGCAATGATTTTTTATAGTAAAATTAGGTATGTTTTTATGTATGAGATGCTGTTAGTTGTTTATTTAATTGTTGCAATAATCTTAATTGGATTTGTATTAATTCAACAAGGTAAAGGCGCGGGTATGGGGGCTTCATTTGGCTCGGGCGCTTCAAATACAGTATTTGGTGCTAGTGGTTCTGGTAATTTCATGACCCGTACAACAGCGATACTTGCTGTGCTGTTTTTTGTTTTAAGCTTGATACTCGGTAATCTTTCAACGCATAAAGAAACAGCTGATCAAAAATTCTCAAATCTTGAAGTTGAAGAATCTGTTGATATTCCTGTTGAGAAAGATACATCAGGTGTAATTCCAGAATAAAATATGCGGATATGGTGAAATTGGTAGACACGTAGCCTTGAGGGGGCTATGACTTCGGTCGTGAGAGTTCAAGTCTCTCTATCCGCACCAATTATAATGATTGCTAAGAAATAACAGTTTGGTTATAATAGCGCTCATTAATTCAGGCACGAGATGATTTTACAGGTAATTTTTTAAATCGTGGTTGTAAAGATAAGTGAAGTTGTAAGCTAATAGCTTGATAACCCACTACATTCGATATTGTATTTCTAATAGCAATATCTTGTTCATATTATTGAACAAAATGAATGAAGCTCCAATTTATTGGGGCTTTTTTGTTATTTGCGCGGCTAGAATTTATTTTCTAGCGCGCGAAGTGACAACTTATGTTTGTATTTGACAAACATAAGTTGTTAATTAATTAGGGCTGTATGCCCTTTTTTTGTTTCTGAAAGGGGATAAGTTTGGCAAGTTTAGAAGAACGTATAACTGATATGTTAACTCCAAGTGTTGAAGATCTTGGCTATGAATTAGTCGGTATCGAATATATTCGCGCTGGCAAACATTCAACATTACGTGTTTATATTGATCAGGAAAAAGGTATTTTGGTTGACGACTGTGCAGCTGTGAGCCGCCAGGTTAGCGCAATTATGGATGTAGAAGATCCGATTACCAATGAATATACGCTTGAAGTTTCATCTCCAGGGCTCGACCGTCCGCTGTTTAAGGCTGCACACTATCAAACGTTTGCTGGAGAAGAGGTGAAAGTGCAATTAAGAATGCCAGTTCAAAACCGTCGTAGATGGAAAGGTGTCATTGTTTCTGCCGAAGATGAAATAATTTGTCTTAATGTAGACGGCAAAGAAGAGCGTTTTGCTTTGAGCAATATTCAAAAGGCGAATATTGTACCAAAATTTGATAATTAAGGCGATTATATGATTAATAAAGAAATTTTACTGGTAGTAGAGGCAGTATCTAATGAGAAAGGACTGCCACGTGAAGCGATTTTTCAGGCATTAGAAAGCGCACTTGCAATTGCAACTAAAAAGAAATATGAAAACGACATCGAAGTGCGTGTTGAGATCGATCGTGAAACAGGTGAATTTGAAACTTTCCGTCGTTGGTTAGTACTTGAATCTGATGCTAAAATGGACAACCCGTGCCAAGAAATTACTTTTGAAGCTGCTGAGTACGACAATCCAGAGATCAAAGTTGGCGAATACATCGAAGATCAAATTGAATCGGTAACATTTGACCGTATCACTACGCAAACTGCCAAACAAGTTATCGTCCAAAAAGTGCGCGAAGCCGAGCGTGCACAAGTCGTTGCTCAATACGCAGAACAAGAGGGTGAGCTAATCACCGGTATTGTGAAACGTATGAATCGCGATAATATCTTATTAGACCTAGGCGGTAATGCTGAAGCGGTTATTTTCCGTGATGAAATGTTACCGCGTGAAAACTTTCGTCCAGGGGATCGTCTACGCGGATTGTTATTTGCCGTACGCCCTGAAGCCCGTGGCGCACAGCTTTTCATGACGCGCACACAACCGGAAATGCTGATTGAACTTTTCCGTTTGGAAGTGCCTGAAATTGCAGAAGAGATGATTGACCTGATGGGCGCGGCTCGTGACCCTGGTTCGCGCGCAAAAATTGCGGTGAAATCAAACGATAAGCGAATTGACCCGATTGGTGCTTGTGTTGGTATGCGCGGCGCGCGCGTGCAGGCAGTTTCTAGTGAGTTGGGTGGTGAGCGTGTCGATATCATTCTATGGGATGAAAATCCTGCGCAATTTGCAATTAATGCAATGTCGCCTGCTGAAGTTGCTTCTATTGTTGTGGATGAAGATTCGCACAGCATGGATATTGCCGTTGAAGAAGATAACTTAGCACAAGCGATCGGCCGCAATGGTCAAAACGTGCGTCTGGCATCTCAGCTTACCGGCTGGGAACTTAATGTTATGACCGTGGCGCAATTACGTGAAAAACATCAAGCCGAAGCTGATAGTGTTATCAGTGTGTTCACTCAAGCGCTTGAAATTGATGAAGAGTTCGCTTCTGTATTGGTTGAAGAAGGGTTCAGTTCACTAGAAGAGATCGCTTATGTACCAATCAATGAATTGCTAGCTATCGATGGCTTGGATGAAGAGCTTATCGATGAATTACGTACGCGTGCAAAAAACTTTTTGGCAACCAAAGCACTCGCAGACGAAGAAAGCCTAGAAGGTGCAAAACCAGCAGATGATCTTCTAGCGCTTGAAGGTTTGGAAGGTCATTTAGCATTTGTACTTGCAAGCAAAGGTATTATTACCCTTGAAGATCTTGCAGAACAAGCGGTTGATGATTTACTTGAAATCGAAGAACTCAACGAAGCAAAAGCAGGGGAGCTGATCATGGCTGCTCGTAACATCTGTTGGTTCAGCGATGACGCTGAATAAGCATCAGATAGGAGAAATAATAATGTCAGATATTTTACTTAAAGACCTTGCCATAGATTTAAACAAATCTGCAGAAGTATTAGTTAAACAGTTCGCCGATGCCGGTATTAAAAAATCCGTATCAGATAAGGTGACTTTGCAGGAAAAGCAAACGTTAACTAGCTTTCTGCAAAGACAGCATGGCGGCGAAACGAAAACCAAAATGACACTGCAGCGTAAAACAAAAAGTACCTTAAGTGTTAAAGGTTCTACCGGACAATCCAAAGCAGTTCAGGTTGAAGTGCGTAAAAAACGTACTTACGTTAAGCGCACCGAGACTGAGATTAATGAAACTCAAGCAGCGGAATTAGCAGAGCAGCAAGCTGAACAGGCTAAATTACAAGCAGAGATAGAAGCTAAAAAATTAGCCGTTGAAAAAGCGCAGGCAGAAAAGCTGGCGGCTAAAAAAGAAGCGGATGAAAAAGCTAAAAAAGCAGCCGTTGCCAATAAAGAAAAGAATACTGCAGTGAAATCAGAAAAAACAGCAGAACAGATTGAGTTAGAAAAAGAAGCGGCTGAATTACGTAAAAAAGCGGAGCAGGAAGCATTAGCGAAAGCGGAACACAAAGCAGCAATGCAAGCGGAAGAAGCGAAAAAACTTGCTGAAGAAAACTCTGCGCGTTGGGCTGAAGAAGAAGCTGCACGTAAAAAAGCAGCAGAAGGTGTGGATTACCACCTGACTTCATCAAAAGAAGCGCGTGCTGCAGAAGATGCATCTGACTCTAAGGCTGAAGGCCCTTCGCGTCGTAAGAAAAAGAAAAAAGCAGCTGCAGTGGTAAAAGCTGAAGAGCAAACGCATGGCCAGCGTCCTCGCCGTGGTAAAAAACAACGTCCATCAACACCGTCAGCTTTACAACAAGCATTTGAAAAACCAGCTGCACCTGTTGAACGCGATGTTAAAATTGGTGAAACCATTACTGTTGCTGAACTTGCTAATAAAATGGCAGTCAAAGCGACAGAAGTGATTAAAGTAATGATGAAAATGGGTGCAATGGCAACCATTAACCAGGTTATTGACCAGGAAACGGCAATTATTGTTGCCGAGGAGATGGGTCATAAGGTTACTATTACTAAAGAAAATGAGTTAGAGGAAGCAGTATTAGCTGAAGCACAAGAAGGTGGAGTGAAGACCTCTCGTGCGCCTGTTGTAACTATCATGGGCCACGTTGACCATGGTAAAACTTCTCTACTTGATTATATTCGCCGTGCAAAAGTTGCTGATGGTGAAGCCGGTGGTATTACTCAGCATATCGGTGCTTACCATGTAGAAACTGATAAAGGTATGATCTCATTTTTGGATACACCTGGACACGCGGCCTTTACTGCAATGCGATCTCGTGGTGCTAAGGCGACAGATATTGTTGTACTTGTTGTTGCTGCAGATGACGGTGTTATGCCACAAACAATTGAAGCTATTCAACATGCTAAAGCGGCTCGTGTGCCTCTGATTGTTGCGGTAAATAAAATCGATAAAGAGGGTTCTGATTTAGATCGTGTTAAAAACGAGCTTTCTCAACACGATATTATTTCTGAAGAATGGGGTGGTGAAAATATCTTCGCTTATGTTTCTGCGAAAGTGGGTACTGGTGTTGATGAATTGCTCGATAGTATTCTTTTACAGGCAGAAATGCTCGATTTATCAGCGGTTGCAACAGGTCCTGCTTCAGGTGTTGTGATAGAATCTCGTCTTGATAAAGGACGTGGTCCGGTTGCTTCTATTCTTGTTCAGCAGGGTGAGCTAAAACAGGGTGATATTATACTTTGTGGCCTTGAGTACGGCCGTGTACGTGCTATGCGTGATGAAAATGGTAAAACCATTGAATCAGCCGGCCCGTCTATTCCTGTTGAAGTGTTAGGTCTGTCCGGTGTTCCTCTGGCGGGTGATGAAGCGACTGTGGTACGTGATGAGAAAAGAGCGCGTGAAGTTGCATTATATCGTCAAGGTAAATTCCGTGATATCAAACTGGCGCGTCAGCAGAAAGCTAAACTTGAAAACATGTTTACTAACATGGAAGCCGGTGAGGTTTCTGAACTTAACGTCGTCCTTAAAGCTGACGTGCAAGGTTCACTAGAAGCTATCTGTGATTCGTTAAACAAACTTTCTACCAATGAAGTTAAAGTTAATATCATTGGTCGAGGCGTTGGTGGTATTACTGAAACTGATGCTTCTTTAGCATCTGCTTCCGGTGCTATCCTGATCGGCTTTAACGTGCGTGCCGATGCATCTGCGCGTAAATTAATCGATAACGAAGGTGTTGGTCTGCATTATTACAGCATCATCTATGATCTTATTGATGAAGTGCGCGCTGCAATGAGTGGTTTATTGGCACCTGAGTTCAGACAGGAGATTACCGGTATTGCAGACGTTCGAGATGTATTCAAATCACCTAAATTAGGTGCGATCGCCGGTTGTATGGTAATTGAAGGTACGATTAAACGTAATAACCCGATCCGTGTATTACGTGATAACATCGTTGTTTACGAAGGTGTACTTGAGTCTCTACGTCGCTTTAAAGACGATGCGAACGAAGTCCGTAATGGTGTTGAGTGTGGTATCGGGGTTAAGAATTACACCGATGTACGCGTCGGCGACCAAATAGAAGTATTTGAAATTATTGAAGTAAAACGTACTTTATAATTTTCAGTCACTTTTAGTTTAAGGGATGGAGGCTATATGCCTCCATTCTTATTTATTACAATAGTATTTCTGGAGTTAAAAATGGCAAAAGAATATAGCCGAACTTCCCGTGTGTCGCAGCAAGTACAAAAAGAACTTGCGCGTATACTGCAGCAGGAAGTAAAAGATCCGCGTATCGGTATGGTGACTATCTCTGGTGTAGATATTACCCGTGACCTCGCCTACGCAACCGTATTTGTTACCTTTTTAACCATTGGTGACCAAACCAATGATGAGTCACTTAAAGGGCTCAACGCAGCGTCAGGCTACATACGTCGCCTACTGGGCAAAGCAATGCGGTTACGTATTGTGCCTGAAATACGTTTTACTTTTGACAGTACGTTAACTGAAGGTTTACGTATTTCAGAATTAGTGAGTGGTGCCATTAAAGTTGATAAAACTAAATTAGCGGCATCAGGTAGAACGGAAGAGGACGACGAGTAATGGCAAGACGAGGAAAGGGACGTTCAATAAACGGGATTGTTTTATTGGATAAACCCACAGACATCAGCTCAAACCATGCATTACAACGTGTTAAACGTATTTACTTTGCTAATAAAGCAGGGCATACGGGCGCGTTAGATCCACTTGCTACGGGAATGCTGCCCGTTTGTTTAGGTGAAGCAACCAAATTTTCTCAGTTTTTACTTGATTCCGATAAACGTTATACCGTCACCGCAAAATTAGGCGTGCGTACTACTACCAGTGATTCTCAGGGAGATGTGGTTAGTGAGCGTCCGGTGAATGTTACTCAACAGCAACTTGATGATGCGATTGATTCCTTCCGTGGTGATATTTTGCAAGTCCCTTCGATGTTTTCTGCATTGAAGCATCAAGGCCAGCCGCTATACAAGTATGCCCGTGAAGGCATCACTATTGAACGTGAAGCCCGTCCTATTACTGTTTATGAAATTAACTTGTTACGCTTTGAAAATGATGAAGTTGATTTAGATATTCATGTCAGTAAAGGAACCTATATCCGCACTATTGTTGATGATATGGGCGAGTTGTTAGGTTGTGGCGCGCATGTGTCAATGCTGCGTCGTACCCAGGTAGCTGATTATCCATATGAAAAAATGGTTACCATTGAACAGTTAGAAGGGTTAATTGAGCAGGCGAAAGAAGCGGATAGCAGCCCCTATGAGTTATTAGATGCGCTGTTGCTACCGATGGATACTGCGGTTAAAAATTATCCCGAAGTGAATATCACTGAGGAGATGGGTGAGTACGTTTTACATGGTCAACCGGTACAAGTTTTTGGTGCACCGGATAATACTACTGTACGCATCACTGTTGGTGAAGCCCGTACTTTCATTGGTGTGGGTGAGATGAACGATGCCGGCTTAATTGCGCCAAAACGGTTAGCGAATTTGTAAGTAAAAGAAAGCTGCGAGTCACGAGCGGCCGGCTGCGAACTTCGTAGCGTTCGCCTCGAGGTTCGTCGCTTTCAGCTCGAGATAACAATCATGACAAAACTAGACTTCTCTGCAATTAATAAATCAGCCGCAAAATCATTTAACGAACAACGAAATTTGATTAAAAAAATTGGCAAAGGTGAAACCGTACTTTGTGCTACTTGCCGCAAGCCATTAACCCTGTCTGTTTCCGGTAAAGGCGAACCGGGTATCAGTTGCGCACAAGGTTGTACCTGTATAGCACTTGAATTAGATGCCTGACCGGCTGATAATTTAGCTATATGAATTGTGAGCCACGAGCTTCGAGCTTCGAGTTGAGCGCGACCAAGCTCAGCTAGAAGTTCTTTATTCGCTACTCTTTCCTCTTTCCTCGTTGCTCGCTATTCGCTATTCGCTACCCGCCGCTAGTCCCCTAAACTATTTATCACTACCGGTACTGCATTTTATTAATGCTGTTTTTTACATTGTTTAATTTAGCTGATAAGGTTAAATTTACGCTATTAAAAACTCCCGCACAGCGCAGCTAATCAGTGCGCGATCAAAACCATCATAATTATGACGTTATAGAAGGAATTATAAAATGAAGTTAACTTCAATCTGTAAAGCAATTGCATTATCAACTGTTGTTTTGTGTACTAGCCTGCAGGCGAAAACGGTTTATGTCGCGACCACTGCGATTGTAGAGCATCCGGCACTTGATGCCGTCCGCGATGGTGTTAAAGAGGTGCTCAATGAAAATGGTTATACCGATGATAATCTGAAATTTACCTATGAAAGTGCACAGGGACAACCTGCTATCGCCGCGCAAATAGCGCGTAAGATGGTTGGTGATACGCCTGATGTTATTGTTGCTATTGCGACTCCTTCAGCCCAGGCAGCTGCCAGTGCGAGTAAAGATATTCCGGTCGTGTTTTCAGCGGTAACCGACCCTATCGGGGCGAAGCTTGTGAGCACGTTAACGCAACCTGGCGGCAATGTTACCGGCTTGTCGGATATGGTCAATGTGAAGCAACAGCTGGCTTTAATTAAGGAATTTTTACCCAACCTGAAAACCGTTGGTGTCCCTTATAATCC
>JBATHQ010000603.1:0-2540 GCA_049667005.1 Psychromonas sp. | reverse complement strand
AACCCCTCACCAGAGGTGATAAGAGAGTGAATACGTTTATGCGCGGCATCTCGTCCGGTTAATATTTTACCCGACAACAGCAGGGTATCACCGCTTTTCCAGGTCGCCATATCGGCTTTAGTGAGCTGGTTAACATTAACACGATGGACATTGTCACCTTCTTCACGGGTGATCTCCGGCCAATCGCTCAATTTTGGCGCGATTAACTCCGCCTCGCCACTGCCATCAAGGGTAAAATGGATATGTCTTGTGGCCGCGCAATTAGGGATCATCACAACAGGCAGGGATGCCGCATGCGTCGGACAGCTTTTAATTTTAATATCAAGCACCGTTGTTAACCCGCCCAGACCTTGCGCGCCAATGCCCAGTGCATTGACACGCTGCATAATCTCCAAGCGTAACTTTTCATCGGCATTCAAAGCAGCAGGATTATTTTTTTCTTTCTCCTGTAGAGCAAAGATATCGACCGCTTCCATTAAAGACTCTTTAGCCATCACCGCCGCTTTCTCAGCCGTACCGCCAATTCCTATGCCTAACATTCCGGGTGGGCACCACCCTGCCCCCATGCTCGGCACGGTTTTTTCAACCCAGTCAGCAATTGAATCTGAAGGGTTAAGCATCACCATTTTTGATTTATTTTCCGAACCGCCGCCTTTTGCTGCAACCATTATTTCAACTTTTGCGCCTTTAACCATCTCGACATGGACAACGGCAGGGGTATTATCCTGAGTATTCTTACGCAGCCCGGCAGGATCGGCTACGATTGATGCCCGCAGAGGATTACTGGGATCCGTATAAGCTTTTCTGACGCCGGCATCGACCAATTCCTGTATGGTTAGCTCACTTTCAAACTGCACCTGCATACCGATTTTAACAAAAACAGTAACAATCCCCGTATCTTGACAAATTGGACGCTTCCCCTCTGCCGACATACGCGAATTGATAAGGATCTGCGCAATAGCATCTTTTGCAGCAGGGTTTTGCTCAGCCAAATAAGCTTTATGCATCGCTTCGATAAAATCGATAGGGTGATAATAAGAGATAAACTGCAATGCGTTGGCAACGCTGTTGACAAAATCTTGTTGCTTAATAATGGTCATATAAACTCCGTGTAGTTTGTAGAGGCCCAAGCCGTCTTTCCCAGCTGGCATCTGCATCATGAAATAGTTTGACGATAAAAGGCTGATATATTCTAAAGAGAATGTTAATCTGTAAATACTTAACCATCAAAGCATTTGTCACAAAACTGTTGCCTGAATTCTAAAAAATATGACTAAAACCAATTCAAATATATTAATAGCGCCTATTTCATTCACTTTAAATGAACTTGCCAATATCAAATCACAGATTGCACGCTTAGACTGGGGAATTTTGCTTGAATCCGCTGACAGCGAACATATTGATAGCAGATGGTCCATTTTCAGTGCCGAGCCTATTGCCAATATACTTTCCTATCAGGGTACAAGCCGCATTACCCAGGGCGATCAAATAGTTTATGACAATGCCGATCCGCTTGCCCTGCAGCAAAACCTGCGGGAAAAATTATTTTACAATGAAACAATCAGCACTGATCTGCCTTTTACCGGTGGTGTGTTAGGTTATTTTGCCTATGAGTTGGGTTATTATTTTGAAAACATCAATAATGCCAACAAACCATCAGGGTTAGGCTTGCCGGAGATGGCGATTGGTTTTTACAATTGGGCGTTGGTCATTGACCATCACACTCAACAACAGTATTTGCTTGTCCATAAACATAAAGGTTGCGATCAGCGTTTGCAGATATTATGGCAGCAAAGGTTTGACTGGCTAAACAGGCTTAAGCTAAGCGAAAATAGCAACGTAAAATTTAGCTTATCGTCATCCTGGCAAGCTAACATGACAAAGTCACAATACGCAGAGAAATTTTCGCAAATACAGGAATACATACTCGCAGGCGATTGTTATCAGGTAAATCTGGCACAACGATTCCAGGCAAGTTATAGCGGTGACGAATACCAGGCTTATCAGGCACTTTTAACAGATAACCGCCCGCCTTTTGCGGCTTTTTTACGTTTACCTGAACATGCCATTATCTCACTGTCTCCGGAACGTTTTATTAAATTGCACAATAATATTGTTGAAACCAAACCAATTAAAGGCACAAGGCCCCGCTTTACTGACTTAGCAGAAGATGCGCTAAGCAAACAGGCGTTATTAAACTCCGCAAAAGATCGCTCAGAAAACTTGATGATCGTGGATCTGTTACGCAACGATATTGGCAGGGTATGTTTACCGGGCAGTGTTGCGGTCCCGAAGTTATTTGATATTGAAAGTTTTCCGGCTGTACATCATCTGGTCAGCACCGTTATCGGCGAGCTGGATAGCTCCCACAGCAGTGAAGATTTATTGCGCGCATGCTTTCCCGGCGGATCCATTACCGGCGCACCGAAAATACGTGCCATGGAAATCATCGCGGAATTAGAGCCGCATCACCGCGAGGTTTATTGCGGCAGCATTGGTTATATCAATGGAGATGGGCGCAGCGACACAAATATTGCCAT
>JBATHQ010000602.1:0-3235 GCA_049667005.1 Psychromonas sp. | reverse complement strand
AAAACGCTGGACGATGGCCGGCAGGTAAAACAGATCACCGCTTTTATTGTTGAAAAAGAGATGCCCGGCATTGAAATAAAACACCGCTGTGATTTTATGGGGATTAGAGGTATTCAAAACGGCATATTAACGTTTACAGATGTAAAAGTACCGGTAGAAAATATTATTTTAGGGAAAGGGAAAGGGTTAAAACTTGCTTTAGCGACATTAAATACCGGACGTTTAACCTTGCCTGCTGCAGCCACCGGAATGTCCAAATACTGCCTCGCTATTGTCAGAGAATGGGGGAATGAACGGGTACAGTGGGGCTTGCCAATCGGTAAACATGAAGCCGGCTCTAAAAAAATTGCATTTATTGCTGCCAGTACTTTTGCGCTGGAGGCGGTAACTTATTTAACCTCTCATATGGCAGATGATCCCAACGTTGATATTAGAATTGAAGCGGCAATGGCGAAATTATTCTGCTCTGAACTTGCCTGGAAAGTGATTGATGAAACCATGCAGTTTAGAGGGGGACGGGGTTACGAAAAGGGCTCTTCATTATCGGCAAGGGGAGAAAAAGGATACCCGGTAGAAAGAATGATGAGGGATACCCGGATCAACCGGATCATCGAAGGGACAACCGATATTATGCATCTGTTTCTAGCGCGGGAAGCAATGGATCCGCATCTCAAAATAGCCGCAGAAATACTCAAAAAAAATCTTTCGGTGGAAAATAAACTGCGTGAAGGGGTTAAGCTGGCCGCTTTCTACAGCAAATGGTACCCAACTCAGTGGTTAAACAGTTCGCTTTGGGATAGTCATAATGATCTGGGCAAATTATCCAAACATTTTTCCTATGTGGAAAGTACCTCTCATAAACTTGCGCGCACTATTTTTCATTATATGGGGCTTTATAAAGACAGATTAGAGCGTAAACAAAACATTCTTGCTGCTTTAATGGAAATTGGTACCGAACTGTTTGCGATGGCGACAACCTGCTCCTATGCAAAATTAAAAATGGATGAAAACCCGGGTGATCAAACGCCTAAATATTTAGCCGATATTTTTTGTTTAAACGCGAGAAGAAAGATTGCCCGTTTATTTGATGATTTAACTGATAATGACGATAAAAAAGAGAATAAATTAGCAAGGAGTGTTTTAAAAGGTGATTTGCAATGGCTTGAAAAAGGCATTATTCGCAAGGAGGATTGATTGTCTCGTGGTTGTTCCCGGCAGAGTTTAGTCTGCACGCTCAAAGCCTGTCAGGGCTACCCGATGAATATGGGGTTTCTTATCTTAACCGTTCTTTTTCGCAGTGCAAAAAAGAACGGCAAACCCGTTTTTTACTAAAGTAACAATATTTCCCTGAGTCAAACCTGTTTGGCTGGCTCTTCTTGCATCTGTTTTATCATGCCCTCCTGCTGGAACTTTCTTAACTCGATACCAAAAGTGTTATCGGGGTGTGAGGCTTTTATTTTATAAATATTGCCGTAGCGATCCAGATCCATTTTATAGAGATCCACAATACGTTGTGGCTGTGAGTTCTTTTGATCATCAACCAGCAGTAATACGCGTGGCTTTAATTTCATTTTTGGATTGACCGATAAAACGATCCCGGCTTCACCGTTACTCATCTCAACAATACTACCGGGAGGATAGATGCCCAGCCATTGAATAAAGGCTCTAACGAGTTCAGGATCAAAATGGTTTCCTGATGCTTCATAGAGTATTTTTTGCGCCTGCAATGTGGTGCGCACATGTTGATAGACGCGTTCACTGGTGATGGCATCGTAGGCATCGGTGATAGCCACCAATTTCGCATAATAGGGTATTTGTGAACCGTTCAGACCTTCAGGATAACCGGAACCATCGATCTTTTCATGGTGGCAATAGGCCGTATCGATCGTTTCGGCTATGATATTGGGCTGTTTTAACAGATAATCGCGGCCAAATGTCGTGTGCATCTTCATAATTTCAAACTCTTCGGGCGAAAAACAACCGTCTTTATTGAGCACCTCCAGCGGTATATTTATTTTGCCCACATCATGCAATAGGCCGCACAGACCGATTGTTTTCAGGGTTTCCTCTGAGTGCCCGAGATAACGACCGAATGCGATCGACAGAATAGCCACATTAAGACAATGTTCAGAGGTATAGAGATCGCGATTTTTGATAACCGTAAACCACAACAATGAGTCTTTATTATTAAAGATACTTTCAACGCATTTGTTGATTACTTCCTTGGCCTGAGAAATATTGATATCTCGACCTGTTTTAAAGTTATTGATAATCTGATTGACCGTTTTTCTGGTGTTATGGTAAGCCTTTCCGGCGTTCTCCAACTCCTCTTCAACGCTGTATTTGTTTACAAAAACTTGATCTTCACGGTACTTTATTACCGGAGTTTGATAGGAGCGCTTGATGGAATGCTTAGAAAAATTCTGAGTTGTGTTGTTATTTCCGCCAATCTGTCTGTCGGGTTGATAGTGATTGAGCTTGGATCGCTTCACATCGACGTAAACATATTCGCAAACATCAGAAACCAGCTCTATCTCATCAGTGGAGGTTATTTCAAACCCCTGAAGTGCGAAGGGCGTGCCCAGCCAAGGGCGATCCAAATCGGAAACATACATTCCAATGGTAAGCTGTTGCACAGGGACGCGCATTGTGTGTAGATCCCGTTCAAACATATTGCTGCCTTAGGCTTTGCTAAAAAGCCAGTGTTGTTGGTTCACACAAGCTAATATACTTGATGTTGGATGTAGATGGATTACATTTTGATTATTTATTTTGATTTGTCAAATGACAATAATTGCAATCGTTAAATTAAGCGCAAAAAACTGATAAGGACAGTAAAGCAGATTATTATCTGGTCAGGCTTCTATGGCCAACATCTGTTCGCTCTTTCTAATGCTTTTTACGGTGAACTACCTTATTGAATCAAGGTTGAATTGTTTTTTAATTTGTTCTTTTCCTTGCTTAATGTGCACCGATTTGGTGCATTTTTATGTGCTGCCCCTCTTAGTGACTAACCTTTTTATTTTTTAAAAACAAACAACTAAATTTTAATTAACCTTTATTTTCAATGCTTTACTTTGCTTTGTTGTATGGTGAGTGATTTGGTGTTTCGTATTTGGCTTAATTATTGCTCGTTAATTATGTAATGGGATGGCGATCGACCACCAATGCTTGCATTGATCTAGGCAACAGATTCAGCTTAGGGAGAGAAAGCTTGATAACTGCAGACTGCACA
>JBATHQ010000601.1:0-1720 GCA_049667005.1 Psychromonas sp. | reverse complement strand
AGGTGCTGACTCAGCACCCTGATATTGCTAAATTCACGTTCACCGGATCAACGGCAATTGGTAAACTGTTAATCAGCCAATGTGCGACAACCGTGAAAAAAGTTTCGATGGAATTGGGGGGGAATGCACCCTTTATCGTGTTTGATGATGCCGATATTGATGCCGCAGTGGAAGGGGCGATGGTCTCTAAATATCGCAATGCAGGACAAACCTGTGTGTGCACCAACCGAATTTTTGTGCAAAATTCGGTAGTTGATTTATTTACAGAAAAATTTAGCGCTGCGGTTGCTAAATTGTCATTAGGCAATGGTTTAACTGACGGAGTAAATATTGGTCCTATGATATCAAACACTGCCGTTGATGCGGTGAGTAAGCTAGTAAACGAGTCTGTTGCACAGGGCGCGACGGTTATCTTAGGTGGGCAGCGTGATAGTGCCGGTGATAACTTCTATCAACCTACTATTTTGACAAATGTGCGTAATGACATGCCGATTGCACGCAACGAAATTTTTGGCCCAGTCTCGCCAATTATTACCTTTAGCGATGAAGATGAAGTGATTGCCATGGCAAATGATAGTGAATATGGCTTAGCCGCTTACTTTTACTCGCGTGATATAGGTCGCGTTTGGCGTGTTGCAGAAGGCCTAGAATATGGCATGGTTGGCATTAATGAAGGCATTATTTCGAATGCCGCGGCCCCCTTCGGTGGAGTGAAGCAATCAGGCAGTGGCCGTGAAGGCTCTAAATATGGATTAGATGATTATTTAGAAATTAAGTATTTATGTATGGGGGGCTTAAATCATTAACTCCCTTGTCCGTAATCGCCGATATTTTTTTAATTCGTTTACATTCCCAACTATCAACCGGATATGATTTATCCCAGGCATTCATTAGTTGACGTTGTTGGCGGCTCATTGAATAACGAGGGTCGTTGCTTGCCATATACATATAAGCCTAGCAATCTTCCTTTTTTCTGCTTTTTGAGGCTCTGCTTTACGGTTCATATTTTCATTTAACAACTATCAAAACTACTTTTCTCGCCTGGCTGTATCGTAAAATTGTACTTATTACGTAAGGCATTAATAAATAATTACCGTGTAATTATTTAGGGTGTAGATAGGTGGAACTGGGGTATCTAGCGCATTAATTTAACATTAAACTTTTTGTGTGATCTCGAGCTGGTATAGGCGTAAACGGAGGTTGAAAGAACCGATGACTGCCTCTGAAAAATAAAAGTGAATAAATGTTTCGTTTTTATTTTTTTTGGATTATATTATCCATCTCTGGCGAGCATATGCTTCAAATGCCGAACGTGACGATCAGAAAACGCTGGCGGAAATCTAGTTTCCGGGTATTGATGCGGGTATCGACGGTGTTCGCCTGTGCGAAAAGTGTGTTGAGTCAGCTGACAACAACTCTGCCTGGGTCGATTATTAATCGATATAAACTATGTTATTGGGTGGCGGCCTCGGAATGGAGAGGCCGCCTTGGGTTGTGTGGGTGGTGTAAATACACCCGCTATTTGGGTCGATGATGTCACAAGATAAACGTGCAGATTTATTAATTTTATGCACAACAATATTAGCTGCGGCCGGTTGGATATTCTCTAAACAAGCAATTCAAGGTTTACCCCCCTTTGGTTTTATTGGCTTACGTTTTCTGTGTGCTTCTCTGCTGCTTGTGCCATTCTGTTATCGTTCTTTTTTCCAGGTTAGTCGAA
>JBATHQ010000600.1:0-6417 GCA_049667005.1 Psychromonas sp. | reverse complement strand
AAACAGCACATCAGTGATACCACCCGCTTCCGTACCGGGAAGCCAGGCTGCTACAAATGCATCTGAATGATTGATCTCTTCATTGACATAAAGCGGACGACCGGAATAGAACACAGTAACCACCTTTAAACCAGCAGCTTTAAGCTCTTTAATTTTTTCTAAATCGGCCAGATAAGAGGGTTTAATGGTCGAAAACTCAAGGGTTTTATTGGCTTTGATATCACCGAACATTTCGGCATAAGGGTCTTCGCCAATAACAACAAGTGCGATGGTATTTTTGTCTGCATCACTAAGCTTAGTAATGACATTTTTACTGCCTACCGTACTTTGTACAGCCATCAACATGGTTGTTGCACCAGGAAAGTCTTTGTCAATACTGTTTTCATCCCCCTGCCAGGTGAGTGACCATCCGCCGGTCTGTTTCTGAATGTTATTGGCAGCACTACCGGCAACTAATATTTTCTGGTCATTAGCCAGCGGTAGAATATTATCTTTATTTTTTAATAGAACTAAAGACTCACTAACCGCCTCTCGCGCTAACGATCTATGCTCATCTGAACCAAGTAATTCCTGATGACCGGCCAGAGTACGCTGAGAAGGTTTGGATTTTTCCCATAAATTGGCGCGCAGTTTAACCCGCAAGATACGAGTAACCGCATCATCAATGCGTGAGACAGGAATCGTGCCGTCTTTAACCTGTGCAACTACGTTATGATAAAAGGCCTGCCAATCGCTGCGCGCTGTTACCATAAACACATCATTACCTGCATTTACTGCAGCAGGACAATTACCTGCACTACAGCCATTGATTTCACCTTGGCCATTCCAATCTGTTACAACAATGCCATCAAAACCCATTGTGTTTTTAAGTACATCCGTAACCAGGTATTTACTGCCATGAAGTTTTTTATTATATTCGCCATTTTTTTCCTGATCATAATTAGCATCGTTATGCCAAGAGTTAAATGAAGTCATCACCACCTGCGCACCTGCCTTTAATCCGGCAAAGTAGCCCGTGGCATGGATATTACGTAAATAATCTTCTGAGTAATGATTTTCGCCGCGATCAACTCCATTTTGGGTACCGCCATCACCAACCCAGTGTTTAACATTGGAAATTACATGGCTGTCACCAGCAAGACCTGCTGCCCCGCCTTGAATGCCTTCGACCATTCGACCTGCATATTGATAGACAATCTCAGGATCTTCCGAGTAACCTTCATAGACCCGTCCCCAACGGTAATCTCGAGGTGTAGCAACCGTAGGGGCAAAAGTCCAATCAAGCCCTGTTGCGGCAATTTCTTGTGCAGTCGCCTGACCGATTTTGTAAATAAGATCCGGATTATTGGCGGCTCCTAAACCGATGTTATGGGGAAATACAGTCGCTTTAAACACATTATTGTGGCCATGTACGGCATCGGTTGCCCACATAAAGGGAATCTTAAATCCCCGGCCCTGATAAGCTTCTTCTAAGGCTAACCAGTATTTATCTGACTCTAAAGCCCAATCCTTAGCGCTTGCGTATTTATTATCATTTGGCCATCCGCCACCGCCATTTAATAGCGAGCCTAACTTATACTCTTTCGCTTCCTGTGGAGTTACCTCACGGAGATCCGGTTGAATCATCTGCCCGACTTTCTCTTCAAGCGTCATTAGCGACAATATTTCTGCAACTTTCTTTTCTAGCAAAGGATCTTTTGCAATCGCACTTGAAATTGCCGGCCACTGTGAAAAATAAGGAACTTTAGACTTTGCACTAGCCTTTAAAGAATCGCCCTCATTTGCCATGACAAAACTGGATGAGAAAGCTGCCAATCCTATTACCGATAAGATCATTTTTTTTCTAAACATCATAATTACAACTCATTCTGCTAAGACTGAAATGAAAAAGGCTATCAAGATACACATGATAGCCTTTGAGAATTAGAACTTATTTGCAGCTTACCACCACACGTCTGTCTGAATACCAAAAACGATATTATCGTCTGATTGAGGAAGGTAACTTGCCAGGAATCTAACTTCCGGAGCCGGGCCAGTTCCAGTACCCATTACAAAAGTTGGCGCGATAGTCAATTTCTGCTCTATCCAAGAACCACCATTCCAGTTTTTGTAAGCATAACCCGCTTCAGTTTGAATATAGAAATTATCAGATACAGGGAAGGTAGGGCGAATCATAGCTGACAACCAGTAATCGTAGATTCCTTCTTCTGCATGATCATTATATTGACCTTGAATCGACGGGAATAGGTTGATACCATTTTCAAAGAAATAACCACCCCATAATAGTAAGCGCGCAGAAGTATCATTATCATAGTTGTTAGCCATAGTTGATGGACCGTTTGCGCCACCTTTTGTCACACTACCCGGACGGTAGCCGTTATAATCTGTCAACGTACCACCTAAAAGCTGCTGAGCACCCAGACCGATACCTGCCTGCGCAATAACTTTAGAAAAACCATTACCCGGTAAACCAAAGAAATCAGCCATTGAGTAAGTAGCACTAATATCAAAGCCTTTCTCTGTATAGTTAGTATATGATGCACTCGTTCCATCAACCCAGACATTATTATAGTCATCCCAATAGCCATCTATAGCCGACGTATAGCTACGGTTATCATTCATGTATTTTGCAGCCATATCAACTTTATATGGGCCGTTCTCTGCGCCAATAATAAAAGCATGCATTAAGTTATTGGTGCCTAGTTCTTGAGTCACATTGTTATCTTCATCTTCAGTACGATCGCTGGCCATATAAGCAACAGATACTTTGGTATCGCCAATTTCATAATCTTTAAGACCAACACCCGTACCCGAGTAATCAACATAAAAGAAGTCGGTCATAAAGATGTAGTTTTCGTTTTTCAGATAATCGCGTTTACCACCCCAGATAGTGCCTGTCTCAGAAATACCGGTATATTCAACGGATGCACCAGGAAAGTTAGATGCACTATAAGCATCTTCTTCATCACCGACACTAACAATAACTTTTACTGATTTATCATCGGCAAGCGTCCATTTTTTGGATAAATTAATACCCCAGTCGTTATCAGATTCAATACCCAAACGACCGACCATCTCTTTTGTGGCAACCCAATTATTACGCTGATATTCATCATCATCAGATGTTAATACGCCGGCGCGGAAAGAACCGTGAAATTCTATGTCCTCTGTTACTTCGGCATTGGCGATGTGAGTAACGGATAGACCTGATGTCGCAACCAGGCATGCTAGGGTTAATTTTGATAGTTTCATTGTAACTCCATATATAGTTAGTAATTTCCGTCTGAACATTAGGAAACCAAAAGTAAGCGCTTTCTTTAAACTCCTAAAAAAATGCCAACTCGCTAAGGAAGGCATTGATTAGCTGCAACATGGCGGGTCTGAAGGTGATTTGGCAGAAGACCTCGTTAAGCTATTGCGAAAAGGAATTATAATGATAAAAAACAGAAATAACGTGAAGTAGATCTACAAGTAAGCGCTTTCTTAGTACCTGGATCACATTTTTTCCTATCCAGTTAGTTTATTGTGCATTTGCTGGAACTTTTATTAAATGATGTAGACGGATGCTAATACTAAGTTGGAATACTGCACCAACTCCCTTGCCGGCAAAGGTCTGATCGTCCAGCCCAGTTAATAAATGGATTGCCCTGCCATAATGAACGGTTACAATAAATTACAAAACGGTTACAATCAGTTACAGTCGGTTATGACACGTTGTTTTTCCCGAACGGAATAAACGATGATGCTTAACTTAATGAATGGATATTATTGCTAAGGTAATTACGTTGATCACAATTAAAGAGGTATCAGAGCTTGCACAAGTCTCCCAAGCAACGGTATCGAGAGCCATCAATGGCCACGCAACAGTCAAAGAAGCAAATAAAATCAAAGTGTTTGATGCGATAGAAAAGCTCGGTTATACACCGAACACCTTCGCGAAAGCATTAGCTTCCAAACGTTCAGATAGTATCGGAATGATGGTGGGAACACTTGATGGCCCTTTCTTTGGCCCTTTAATGCATAACGCCGAAGGTATTATCCGCGACAAAAATAGGCACTTGATCGTCACCAGTGGTCATGAGTCAAAAACAAAAGAACAAGACTCGATCCAGTTTCTCCTGTCTAAGCAAGTGGATGGTATGATCATTCATTCCGATAGATTATCCGATGACGAGCTAATTAAAATAGCGGAAAAAAAACCTGCGTTGATTATTCTAAACCGTTACATTCCTGAATTAAGTGAGCAATGTATCTGTATCGATAATGAATTAGGCGGATATCTGGCAACTAAATATCTGATCGATAATGGTCATATAAAAGTTGCCTGCATCACAGGACAACTGAGCAAAGTTGACAGTCGCGAACGTCTGCAGGGTTACAGAAATGCGCTCAATGAGTCTTCTATACCCTATGATGCAAACCTGGTTATCGAGGGCCGTTTTGATCATCAGGGGAATCACGAGGTGGTAAGAAGATTGCTCGACCGTAATAATAAAATCACAGCTCTTTTCTGTCAGAACGATAATATTGCCTTAGCAGCTTATGATGTCTGCAACGAAAGAAACTTATCTGTGGGTGAAGATATTTCCATTATAGGTTTCGATAACGTTAACTATAGCCAGCATATCCGCCCTAAGCTCTCGACAGTTAACTTCCCGGTCAAAGAGATGGGTATTGAAGCGGCTGAAGGGGTAATCGCATTGCTCGATAAAAAAGACTACCCGTTAAAAACTAAATTACTTCCGGAGTTAGTTATCAGGGACTCGGTAAATAAAATAAACTAAAAAAGGCAGATAATCTGCCTTTTATTCAGAGTCTGTTGACCTTGCGCATTCAGAAAACGGTTATAACCAATTTTCAGCGGTAATTTTCACCAACTTGCTGCGCACCGTGTCATCAATCATTATCTTCGGCGAGTTACTATCGTCGGTATCACGATTCTCCACAATCAAAACCTTAGCATCTTCACTGAGGGTATGTGTATGGTATACACCGCGCTTAATGTTGTAGGTTTTGTTGACTTCCATGTTCCAGCTGCTGATATCAACAATATCTTTTTTATCATCAACTTCCGCACAAAATAGAATGCACTTCCCGGACAATAGTACGAATACCTCATCGGTTTCCTGATGGCATTGAAAGTTGTCTATTTGATCCGGTTCGAGCTCATCAATATAGTTGAGCATTGCTACTCGCCATGTCTGGAAATCAACGACGGGCGCGTAACCCACCGCATCAAAACCAGACACCTCTAATAGGTGACTATCCACAATAACTCCTAATGTGTCTTCAATAACATACTTTCAGGGATAGTAACATTGATCTGTTTAATCTCACCACTGCGCGAAAATATTCGACGGCTAAGCTCACTATTCAAGGTTAATGAGTCTAACTGCAATGCTTCCCCGTATTCACTTTTCACTACCACTCCGGCGGCCCCTGCTTTAACAACTTCATATACAAAAGGAACCTGACAATAAGTAAAGGCTAACTGCCCTTGCGTAAGCGCGATGGTTTTCTGCTCATTATGCAGATTGATAAACTCAAATTCATCATTGCTTGGCAAAAACTCTGTTTCTTTAAGCAGAGAGGGCTGGAAATGAATTTGACCATCTTTAACAATCAGACCTAATTCACCAAAACGGGTTAAGATCTCCTCTTTTACCTGCCCGGTCATACCCGGTTGTTGCGCACCGGCCTGCTTGGGCGTATGCGAGTATGGATCAGTCGGGAATGCACCATAAACATCAGGTGTTTTATTAAAGCCGATTCCCGCACGTACTTTGTAGTAGTATTCAGCCAGTTTTTGCGTTGCTTGTGAATCAGGATCCTGTTCACGAGCGGCAAAATAGTTTTCCTGAACAGCCAGTAACAGTTTGGATACCATATGCCAGTAAATAGAGCCCAGACCTTCGTAAGCGAACATAGTACCTGAACGGCCAGTGAATGCCTGATGATTAAATACCTCTTCATAACAAGCTAATACGTCTGCATTGCTGTCACTTGCAATATCTTGATAATCAAATGCCACTTTTTTCAGTGCGGCAGCTAAGAAACCCGCATTTTCAAAGTTGGCATTGAAGTGATAAGCGCCCTGTGCATCCATCTCGATAACACGTCGGTCGCCTTTTGCAAGCATCGCTTGAAGCAGCGCGTTAGCTTTTACACGATCAGCACTGATCTTGTTTTTATTGGCAAAACGGGATAAATCACGATCTGGATAGAGCATAAAGGTATTCTGATCGGCACGGAACATTTCGCTCGCATAAAGATTATCTAACAGGGAAACCGCTTGTTCCGGAGTGAGTACACCAGCAGACAAGACGGCGACCTGGCCTTCAAGCATCGGGTAAAGCAGATCAACATTCACACTGTCTGCTGTGTAATTAATAATGTTGTAAGCATTGTACAGACCGT
>JBATHQ010000599.1:0-3155 GCA_049667005.1 Psychromonas sp. | reverse complement strand
TTTGACGGTAAAAAACTGTATAAAACCAGTACCGGTCTGGCACTTAAAAAAACCGAACAGGAGATCAACAAAGGATTTTCTGAGGCGACTGTCTATCGTCACACGGGCGCCGCTACAAGTAGTAGTGATGAAGGCGAGAAAATGAAAGCATCCTCTGCTATCTATAAACACCTTATGTCCGGTGTTTCTCATATGTTACCCGTAGTTGTTGCTGGTGGTTTGTTAATTGCATTATCTTTTATATTTGGTATCGAAGCCTTTAAAGAAGAAGGTACGCTGGCAGCTGCATTAATGAGTATCGGCGGCGCCTCAGCTTTTGCCCTTATGATTCCGGTACTGTCCGGTTTTATCGCCTTTTCGATTGCTGACCGACCTGGTCTGGCACCCGGCTTAATCGGCGGCATGCTGGCAAGTTCAACGGGCGCTGGTTTCCTTGGCGGTATTATTGCCGGTTTCCTGGCGGGTTACACGGCAAAATTTGTTGCTGAGAAATTCCCGTTACCGGATTCTATGGCGGCGCTCAAACCGATCTTAATCATTCCACTCATTGCCAGCCTGGTGACAGGTTTAGTGATGATCTACGTGGTCGGTACGCCGGTGGCAGCGATCATGGCCGGACTTACCGACTTCCTGCAAAGCATGGGCTCAGCAAATGCAATCCTGTTAGGTATTCTGCTTGGTGCGATGATGTGTTTCGACCTTGGCGGTCCGGTTAACAAAACAGCCTATACCTTTGGTGTCGGTCTTTTAGCCTCACAAACTTATGCACCGATGGCGGCGATTATGGCTGCCGGTATGGTACCTGCGTTGGGTATGGGTCTGGCTACATTCCTGGCAAAATCTAAATTTATTCCCAGCGAAGCTGAAGCCGGTAAAGCATCATTTGTACTTGGCCTGTGTTTCATCTCTGAAGGTGCGATTCCTTTCGCGGCACATGATCCGCTGCGCGTGATCCCTTGTTGTATGGCGGGTGGCGCATTAACTGGCGCGCTTTCTATGCTCTTTGGTGCGCAGTTACTGGCGCCTCACGGTGGTCTGTTCGTATTGCTTATCCCTGGCGCGATTAGCCCGGTGTTCCTGTATTTACTGGCGATTGCCGCAGGTACTGCAGTCACAGGTATCAGTTACGCTATCGTTAAGAAAAGCGACCGTAAAGAAGCAGTTGCTGCTTAATCATAGATTAGCAATGGTGACTGCATAGGTCATAAAACCCGGCACATTACCGGGTTTTTTAACCGCAAAAATCACCATTTTAAGAAAATAAACCATTTTTAAAGCCCCTTATCAAAAGGTAAATAGTATGAAAATAGCAATGGCCTGTGACCACGCTGGTTTCACCTTAAAAGAAGAGATCAAATTATTATTAGAAAATTCAGGGCATAGCATTATCGACTTCGGCGCAAATAGCCTCGAGGCCTGTGATCTGTCCGATCATATCTATCCGGCAGCACTGGCAGTTGCTAAAGGCGAAGCTGAACGTGGTATTTTTATTGACGGTGTCGGTTACGGCAGCGCATTAATCGCGAATAAAATTTCCGGTTTATACGCGGCGGTCTGTCAGGACCCCTTCTGTGCGCAATTAGCACGCTCTCATTCCAATACCAATGTGCTTTGTATCGGTGCAAAAATAATCGGATCAGGTATTGCGGCAGAGATTGTAACTGTCTGGATGAAAACGGAATTTCTTAGCGCTGAAGAGAAATATGTGAAACGGGTTAATAAAGTGATGGAGATATCAGAAAAGCATCTCAAAAAACTGTAGGCTCAAATCCGTGCAAGCAAAGATCTGTTGACCTCTCGTGTTCAAATTTTTTCAGTATAGAAGCCCATCGAGCCATCGTTTAAGCGACTACAACTTCTTAACCGGATAGTGAGTGAATCTGAGCATAAGTTGACCGATGTCTCAAAATTAAATCATCTGCTGAGTATTTTAGTTTTTGAATTTGCATTGTTCACTATTTATATTATATTGTAATACAATATCGCAATATGTTCTGGTGATAGATATTCTATGTAAACTTTAACCCATGTCGCGCAGAATGCTTTTTAATTGAACGAAATTTTAACCCGAAAGGTCAGCAGACCCTAAAGCTCTGTACAAACTTGAAAGATAATCGAATTCGATAAAGGATAGAAAATGATAACTCTCGGCGAATACATTATTAAAAAACAAAATGAATTTCCAGAAGCGACTGGTGAATTATCATCACTGTTAGGGTCGATTCAGTTAGCAGCAAAGGTTGTTAACAGAGAAATAAATAAAGCAGGCTTAGTGGATATTATC
The DNA here is from genome assembly GCA_049667005.1 of Psychromonas sp. Classification (GTDB taxonomy): domain Bacteria; phylum Pseudomonadota; class Gammaproteobacteria; order Enterobacterales; family Psychromonadaceae; genus Psychromonas. The sequence goes on along the minus strand of JBATHQ010000599.1, from coordinate 871 downwards.
GGCACAACAGGTGTTGAAAATATTCAGGGCGAAGTTCAGCAAAAAATGGATCTCTACGCAAATGATGTATTTAAAGCTGCTTTAAAAGCCCGTGGAGAGGTCTGCGGTGTTGCTTCCGAGGAGGAGGATGAATTCGTTACATTTGATGATGATGAGGGGATGAACAATAAATATGTGGTGTTAATGGATCCGCTCGACGGGTCTTCAAATATTGACGTCAATGTATCTGTTGGTACTATTTTCTCCATCTATCGCCGTGTCAGTAAAATTGGTGAGAAGGTCATTTTAGATGACTTTTTGCAGACAGGAGACAAACAAGTTGCAGCTGGTTATGTAATATACGGTTCATCGACCATGCTGGTTTATACCACCGGATTTGGCACACACGGCTTTACCTGTGACCCGTCTCTCGGGGTTTTCTATCTTTCGCATGAAAATATACAAATTCCCGATGGCGGTGCGATGTACTCGATCAATGAGGGTAATTATCTTAAATTTCCGATGGGCGTCAAAAAATACTTAAAGTACTGTCAGGAGATAGACAGCCCGACGAAGCGCCCTTATACATCACGTTATATTGGTTCGTTGGTTTCAGATGTGCACAGAAATTTACTTAAAGGTGGTATTTATATGTACCCTTCTACGGCCTCTTCACCACAGGGAAAACTAAGAATATTATACGAATGCAACCCGATGGCGTTTCTAGTAGAACAAGCCGGCGGCAGAGCAACTGATGGTTTTAGGCGCATTATGGAGATCGATCCGACAGAGCTGCACCAGCGTGTACCGTTCTTCTGCGGTAGTCCGAAAATGATGGATAAAGTAGAAGAGATGATGGCAGAATTTTCTCCGGAAGCTAACTTTTTTCAGC
>JBATHQ010000598.1:0-7647 GCA_049667005.1 Psychromonas sp. | reverse complement strand
TGTTTTCAAAATAGCCAGTCATTTGGGGCTTTTTGGAAACAATTTAGCGCAAGTTATTTTGTAACGATTCCTTAGCTAAAATTAGCCTTATCTCATCGAGATCTTCGATTAAAACACCTCGATGACGTAATTGAAGCACCGCACAGTAAATTAATGGCGGTTGATATGAGTTAAATGGTCGATCTGGAAAGCCAGTAAGCAAATAAAAATCGGTGAAATATTGGGAGAGAGATATGAGTAGTGATGAACAACAGTTAGCTGAGAACAAATACTATAAAGTCATTGAAAACGGCTTTAAATGGGTTCCGCTTGATAAAAGAAAAAGCAAGTTTGGGGGGCCAATGACGCCCAGGAAAGCAGAACTTAGGCACCCGCTTTTATGGCTGGCTCGTGAAGGAAAAGAACTTTACCTGGTTAATTCATCAGAAGAAACGCTTGATTTTGTTGCGGCTGGAACTGGGGGATTTCAAACAGTGGATGACGATTGCATAACCGTCTCTAGTAAAAGTAAAAATAAATATGAATACAAAAATGTAAAACCTAATGATGCGGTTAAGGTTGAAGAATTTGATGGGTTTTATGATCTGGATTATGTTCTACAAGTATCAATTCAGGTTCAATCAAAAAACTTAGGGAATATTGAAATTTTCAGTCCACCGAAAAAAGGTGGAATTGGCGAAACTGTTCTTCTTTGGGATACCATGGAAAATGGCAATCATGTATGGACAAAAAATTGTGAATGAATATTTTTGCTACTGACTTGTTTGGGGCACCTATTTTTTTACTTGAATATCTGGGGCGCGGTCTTTAGCCCGCATAAGAAAAAAAAAGATGCGGACTAATTTTTTCCTGAAAAATTTGTCGCTCCACGCCCTAAAAGCCTTAAAATGTAAGCTGTTAAGCAAAGAATAGCTAAAAAATATGTTCTTACACTTAACCTGAATTATCTACACAAGCATGTATTATTTTTTACAGTTTTAGGAATAGGGCTGCTTCAAATACAACTATTTAATAGTCGCTGATTTAACCAATAACTTGCAGGGCGATAAATTACTGCTAAAGCGTTGTTCTTATGATTTTAAATCTATGCAACGTATTTAAAAATAATAAGGAAAATAAAATGAATGAACTCAAAATATTGTTAGCTAACTATCTAAAAACGCACAACCTCACCCGTAACATCTTTATTCAAAAACTAGGTTATAAAAACACAACAAAAGGATTAAGGCGGCTAGATGCATTTATTGAACACCCCAAAAATAATGCTTTTAAAGTACAACTATGCAAGCAACTTGATATTTCTATTGAGTCTATGGATGGAATTATCAATAAGCATAGGGACCTTATCATTAAAGAAAAAATCAAAAACTTTACCCCTCGTATATGGATCAAATGGAAAAAAGAAGATCCACTCCAATTAATGATGGACGATCGAGGTTTAAACGATATATATGAAATAAAGGTTCCCGAGAGTCTTTTAAATCTCCCCATTAAGCAACAATTGCAAGAAGTCTTTCATCTATATAAACAGCATCAACTAGATTTCTATGCTGATAAATTCGATTTTAAAAACTACACAGAGTTGCTAAGTATTACTGATCCAATATTAAAAGAGGGTCTTTATAACGTTTGGTCTGTAAATGATGGTTTTATTTATCACAAAGCATTTAATGAAAGTTATGAATTTAATAGATTAGGCGAACAAATTAATGGGGTAAATGATAGTAATGTACCTGAAGCCGCATTGAATAAACAATCAAGTCACATGCCTAAAGAAGCAAAAGTGAGAGGTTTTGTTCCTTACATTCAGATCACGTGGTTAAAAGGTCCTAGTTTATTAATGAGCGCTAAACAACTTGAGCACTTATACAAAATTGAAATACCAAATTATCTTTCTAAACCAACCTTCGAACAAGTTTGTGATTTATATAAACAACACCAATTAAAACATTTTGCAAAAACATTAAATGTGCCAGATACGTTAGAAAATTATCCTCAATTTTTAGAAGCAATAGAAACAAAAATTAAGGATGGGATTTATATAAGTTGGGCATTAGGTAATGGCTTTACATATTATAAGTCATCTAAAAAACACTATTCGTGTGACCGGCATTGTCAGTTGATTTATGACAATGGTCAGAAGCGTGTTAATACCGGCAACTCTGATATTTCAGTCTAACTAATTTAGAGGAATATTAATGCAAAAATTACAGTTAAAATAACGGTTATATTTTATCGGTGATGTTCATGCGTGGCACAGTGAACTGATTAATGACATAGCCTAATTGGTTCGACTACTCCAGTTTTAATTTAACTGGAGATTGAAATGACAAAGCGTGAAACTGCTGGTGGCAACAATTATATTGATAGAACTTACGCTTTTTAGTTTACAAAATGCCTGTCGATATTGCTCGTCAGTATCGTCGTTATCAAATAATTTCAAGAGACCATAACCTTCTTAAAATTGAGCTTTATGGCTAATCAGGGAGCTTAGTGTATTACTACATAAACCAAACAACAAAAGGCAATTAATATGACAACATTTAAAGATAAAATGAACAAAGCAAACGAAGTTGAAAAGGTTGAAGCTCCTGAAACAGATGTGAACGAACAACGTAAATCATCACTTTTTAACCCTGAAAATCGCCTACTTAACACAAAGGGGCTACCAAAAACTGATGAAGAAATGAGAATTTCCGCAGGGGGTGATAAATGGGGCGGTGGTATGAGTGCTAAAGCTGCTAAGAATATAAAAAAATTAATTGAGTCAGGTAAAATGCAAATTAAGAATTAAATTGAGGTTGAAAAATGAACCTACAACATGAACTTCAGGTAAAGCTAGCACATAGTAGTTTGCATGACATATCCCAATTGATGGGGTATGCGGGAAAGGGAAAACATAAAGCGGTAAAGCGTATTGATAACGTGCATTTTGACCATTAAATGAACTTGTATGCAGGTGCATTTGATTTTCGATACAGTAACGATCAGTTCTTATGCAAGTAGTGTGAAGTTGTCGGGATTGAAATTAGTGATTTTCAAGATGAAATTAATGCTCAATCATAAAGTGATTTAAGACTGTTTCCCGTTTCCCAATTCCTAATTGGCATATTTATTTTTTATAATCCAAAACAAAAAGCCTGTGGTCTTTTATATAGAAGATCACAGCTTTTTATGCAATACAAAGTGACTAGGCTAAGTATTCCATCCATTTTTTATATTGAGCCGTTCTTAACAAATCAGCCTCATGAACAACCGCTAATCTACTCAAGTCGCTGTTATGAGTCATATCGGCAACCTTTACTAACCTAGCTTTAGGATTCCCTTTAATCGCTCTGAAGTATTCACTTTTAGGAACGCCTTCAACTTTAGAAACTAACTTAACGATCTCAGCAACTTCTTCTCCAAATAATCTAGCAACTTCTTCGATAGAAACCTCAGTATCTTCCACAACATCATGTAAAGCACTGGCAACATGAACAACTTCTTCATTTGTTAATTTTTTTGCATTGGCAACGACCGCTAATATATGACCACTAAAGTAATCAACACCCGCTTTATCAACTTGACCTTTGTGGTGTAACTCTGAAAATTGTAATGCTTTTTCTAACATGGCTAACTCCAATTCAAATAAATAACTTACTCAGCTGATATATAAATTACAAGCTTTTATAAACATAAAATTTATTATTCACTCGGTCGATAGTTGTAGTGTATTTTCCACCTTTTAATAAACGGGTAATGAAATAATTGTAAATTTCAAACCGTTCTCTTTCGCATGAGAAGTAAAAATAACTTACCCCTTGCGAAAACAAATATCTGATATATTTTTGAATTTCGATGAATAATGAAAACATGTTCGCTTTACCGTGTAAATTATTAAAGCTCCTACCACTTTCACCCTACGTTGCCATCGGATCATATTTTTTATTGAATGTGTAAAACATAAATTCGCATTGTTCATCTAATAAAAACGTATACACAGTGCCGTCAATGTTAAGTTCTTTTTTATATTCCATAATGAACCTCCCTGTTAATGGGTCATTATACTGGAAAAAATCTTTGCAAATCATAGGTATTTATCGATACTGTCTTTAAACGTGATAATCAGCCTGTTTTATGCTTATGGCTTGTGAAACAATGAGAAATATATAACTGGATTGTGATATTCAAATGCGATCTATGCATTAACAGGCAGGTTGTACATATTCAATCGTTAGTTAAACAACATTATATTGATTGCAATTGCTCTCATGTATAATGATGGATCTGGATTGACACATCAATTCTAATTTAAATAGGAATATTATCATGAAGTTATCATTAGAAGAACATATAAACATGGTGTTATTTCAAGCTGATTTATTAAATACGTGTTGTGTTGCAAATGAAGCATATGATGAATATCAGCGTATAGCTGAGCATTTAAATAGCTATATTGTATATAATGACCACACCATATGCGCAGAGATGTTAGAAGAAATACTTCATGTGTCATTATCATTAGATGACGATGTATTATTAAGTGATTATGTATCAAAGACAGAGTTTGATCGTGTGATTAATGATTTAAAAGAGCATTTAATCACTAACTTTCCGAAGTAAAAAATAATAAAGAGGTTCGTTTCCTATTGCTTAATTTGAATGCTAACAGCAGGGCTTAGTTAACCTGCATATTGGGTCGCGTCTTGTCTTTTTCCTTTCCAAATTTACACTAGCTTGTAAATTCTCTTATCTCTACAATTTAATTAAAAAGCTGCGTGTTGATCTGATTCTGGGACATATCACTAGGGCTGTTTTTTTTAATGTATTTGAGAAGTTCAAATGAAGTGAAGCCATAGGTATTAGTGATTTCATTAAATTTGTCTTCAAGTGGGAATAGAATGTTGGTAGAAAGCTGCTGCAGTGCTTGTTGTGATTCTTCTGCTAATGGTTGATTAATACTTTGAGAATTAAGGTGTTTTTGTTGGAACTAATTTAAAAGTTCTAAGCGGATTTTTGACTCCACTCTCTATATATCTAGGTTAAACAATACTTTTACTTTATCTAACATTTCACCCTATGGCACGGACTTATTTGAATTGTGAAGGGGAATTTTCTAACGCTTAATAGTCTAGTTATTAAATTTTATCTAAACATTATTTAAAATTTTTAGCGGTTAGATCTTTAATGACCATTTTAAAACTCTTTTTTTGTATTCCTGAACTTAATGTTAATTCGAAGGTTACTTAGAGTACAGGTTCAGCACCATGGGCATATGACCTTTGATCTTTCTACTCATAGGAAGAAAATGACCTTTGACCTCATTACCTACCATAAATTGACCTTAGTAATTGGTTTTGACCTTAATATGTGACCTTAATGCTAGACACTTGACCTAATGGTGAGTAATCTGACCTTAGTAAAAATGTATTAACATTAACCATTCACTATATTTGGAGACTTATGAGCGAGAAAAAAAAAGGCAGTGAACTGAAAAAAGCCATACTTGAAGCTCTTAGACGAGCGGAGCACCCTTTGTCACGAGGGGAAATAAGTGACCTATTGCTTAACCCTCCAAGTCCAAAGACCATCCAAAGGCGCATTCAGGATCTTTGCAAGGATGGGGTGATTGAGTCAAATGGCAATCGGAGCGCACAAAAGTACTCCTTAATTAGTTCTATTTTATCTGGTTCAGAATCAAGTGACGCTATTGTTAAGGAGGGTACTCATAAAGAAGCTGTCCAAGGCTCAGTATTTTCTAATGAGTCATTAGAAAAGCTTAAGCACCTTGATACCCCTTCATTTGCTAGAAAAAAGACATCCTATAACTCTGATTTAGTGGAAAGTTATATCCCGAATGAAACTCAGTATATCAGCAATAAAATGCGAGACTCGATGATCAAGGTGGGCGTTCGTTTCGACAAAGAACTTGCCGCAGGAACTTACGCTAAAGAGATTGTTCAAAGATTGTTGATTGATTTGTCTTATAACTCTAGTCGACTCGAAGGAAACACCTACTCCTTATTAGATACCAAAAAGCTTCTGGAGGAAGGGGTGACAGCAGATGGCATCCTAAATGAAGAAGCTATAATGATTCTTAACCACAAAGAGGCAATCCTATTTTTAGTGGAAAACGCTCTTGAGATAGAGGTAACTCCATTTGTTATTCGAAATTTACATCAGCTCCTTTCACAAGATTTACTTGGCAATCCTAACGCTTGCGGAAAAGTAAGGCAGATAGAAGTACGCATAAGTAGAACTGCATACACTCCATTAAATAATCCGCAACAACTAGAAGAATATTTAATACTCATTCTACGTAAGGCCCGACAGATTATTGAACCTTTCGAGCAAAGCTTTTTTTTACTAATGCATCTATCTTACTTACAAGCGTTTGAGGATGTGAATAAAAGAACTGCCAGACTTACCTGTAATATTCCATTTATTAAGATGAACCTTTGTCCTCTCAGTTTTGTAGATGTAGCGAAAGAAGATTATATCAATTCACTCCTTTACTTCTATGAGACGGGCGATACTCAACCTGCCGCAGATGTTTTTTATTTAGCCTACCTCTGCTCTTGTGAAAAATACACAGTAGTTAAGGAGTCTTTTGGTAAGATCGACGCATATCGAGTTAAGTTTCGACGGGAGAGAAAGGATGCATTGGGCGAAATTATTAGAGGAATGGTAACAGGAAATAAGGTTGAGCCATCGTTGGAAGCGTATTGTAATAATAATGAAATAGAGGAAAGAGATAAGTTTATTTCCATCGCCATGGCAGAGTTAAATAATATCCACTCAGGGGCAATTATTGGGCTAGGGGTAACGGAGAGCATGTTTAATGCTTGGCTAAAAAAGCAAGAAAGCAAAGACTAGAATTAGAGTGCATTCGAAGATCTCCTTTAAAAATAGCCCTGGATGCACGTAATTAAGAGTGTGTATGGGGTCGCGTTTACACTCGCTTGCAAGTTCTCTTATCTCTACGATTTAATTAAAAGCTGCATGCTGATCTCTTTCCGGGGGCATCTCACCTGGGCTGTCCTTTTTAATGTAGTTAAGCAATGCAAATGAAGTGAAGCCATAGGTAATAGTGAGCTCATTAAATTTGTCTTCAAGTGGGAATAGAATGTTGGTAGAAAGCTGCTGCAGTGCTTGTTGTGATTCTTCTGCTAAGGGTTGATTAATACTTTGATAATTAATGTCTTTTTGTTGAAACCCATTTAAAGAATCTAAACGCATTTTTTATTCCACTATCTCTAGGTTAAACAATACTTTTACTCTATCTAACATTTCACCATCTCGCACGGACTTATTTTAATCTGGAGGGGAAGTCTCTAATGCTAAATCGCGTTGTTATTAAATTTTTAAGGACATTTCAAAGATTTGTGGGGCGGAGATTTTACCAATGGGGAATTTACCAAAATGTGTTGATAAATCTTTATCTAAAGGTGGTTTGAGTTTTTTGGCGGTTAATTATTTAATGTTGAGGTTTATTTACCATTGGAACATATCTTTTAGCATTTAATTTCGTGTTACTTTGGGTGTTACTTCCAACGGTAGATGCTATAGGCCGGTAATAAAGGTATAAGACGCTAAGAGTCGTAACTTATTTGATTATATAGGGATTTTTCAACGTGAATGTTATGGAATGGTATAAATAAAAGT
>JBATHQ010000597.1:0-3611 GCA_049667005.1 Psychromonas sp. | reverse complement strand
GAGAATTGTTTTAAGGAGATCAGCAAAGAAAAAGACAGCTTAGAGCTGTTTAAAAAGGACTTAGGTAGCTTTACACGCTTCTATGAGTTTATGTCGCAGATAGTCGATTATGACGATAAGGAGCTGGAAAAACTGAGCCTGTATGCGCGTCATCTGCGCCCGTTGCTGCGTGAAAAGGTGATTGAAGAAGATGATGTTGATTTAGAAAACGTGGTGATGAGTCATTATCGTTTATCTAAAATCCGCCAACAGGATATTAAACTAAAAGAAGATGCGCCCGACTACAAATTAGAAGCGGGTAATGAAGTGGGCAGTGGCAAGGCCAAAGATAAAAAAGAGGAGTTTTTATCGCAGATTCTAGCGCGTTTGAACGAGCTGTTTATTACCGATGAGTTAACTGATAACGATCTGATTAACTACGCGCATACTGTCAGAGACAAGCTTAGAGAGAACAGTGCGGTGATGACCCAGATAGCCAATAACACGCCTGAACAAGCGCTATTAGGCGACTTCCCGCAAGCGATCGATGATGCGGTAATGGACAGCAACCAAGTCCATCAGGCGATGATGATGCAGTACCTTTCCAATCCCGAACTAGCGAAAGGATTTGCCAGAGTGGTGTTTGATTTATTGAAGATGGGGTAATGGCAAAAATCCACCCAGGTAAATTAAAAGGGGAGGGGGGATAATTTACTTGTTTAATATGTCTTGGCTCAGACATGAGCAGACAGTTTAGTCGATTGGGTTCAACTTAATCTAGCAAATCCACGCTCGCTTTCTCCCAAGAGCGAGCGTAAAGACCTATCTATTCTTCAACGAGGTAAGTTGTAACGACTAAGGCGCCAACGCGTAAAGCGAGTTAGAAATGAATATTAAATTGAAAGGGCAAAAGGCAAGGTGCGTCCCATTGACATTATTGGTGCACTCATTCTCTATATTTTATGGTGTATTGGCTTTGCCGCAGATCAATTACATTACCACCTTTCATTACAAGCAAATACAGTAATAGATAGACGTGTTTTATCACATGTATACTTGGCAGACCGCAGAGAGGTTATTGATGATGAGCGATACAAGGTAGATGACGAAGTTAAAGTTCGGCTTGAGTAAAGACACAGTTAAGGTTGTCGAGAATGGGAGTGGTTTTATTGCTGTTTACTTAGTAATTAGCATTAGCCTGATGTAATTGCGTTTACAGATAACTCGCTAGCCCATTTACTAGCGAGTTTACTTAACTACTCTATGGCACAGCAAACCCTTTCGATGCCACCCAAACGCGGTACCACTGTTCAGTATTCATCTGCAGCGCTAATGCCCCCACCGCTTCTGTAACACGCTCGATTTTTCCAGAGCCGATAAGTGCAACAGGATTTGACGGGTGTTTTAATACCCACGCAAAAATAACCTGCTCCATTGAATTTGCCCCCAACTCTTCCACAAGTTCAATTAATGTCCCACGTAAACGTCTAGCTTGATCTGTTTGTTCACTAAAAATTCCCCCTCCCGCTAGACATGACCATGCCATAGGACGAACGCGATATTGCTGCAGTTGATCACAACAACCATTCTCGATTACATCAAAGTGCATTGGGTTGATTTCAACTTGATTGGTCACTAAGGGCATATCTAAACGTGATTGTAATAGGTCGAACTGTGAGGCAGTAAAATTTGATACTCCAAAGTGTTTCACTTTACCGCTTTGCTTTAACTGTGCAAAAGCATCGGCCACTTGATCTGCATCCATAAGGAAATCGGGACGATGTACTAGTAACGTATCTAACTGTTCCACGCCTAAACGACGCAATGAATTTTCTGTTGATTCTAAAATAGCTTGTTTACTACTGTCATAGTGAGAAACGCGTTTTTCTCCAACGGCCGATGCAATACCGTTAATGCCAAATTTAGATATTATTTCAATTTGATTGCGCATCGCAGGATCGAGCTTTAATGCCTCACCGAATAATGTTTCACAACCACCTGCATCGTAAATCGCAGCATGATCAACGGTGGTGATACCCATTTCAACATGTGCTTTAAGAAAAGATAAACGCGCCTGTGCATTCATATCCCAAGCACCTAAACGCCAGTACCCTTGAACTAACTTGGAAAACTCAGGCCCTTGTGGTGCCATTAGTACTTTTTCAACACTACTCATAACAAACTCCAATTTAATGCATGTAAAATTCGATTCTAGCACTAAGAGGGATAATTAATTAAGAGCACCAAAATGAAATCATTGTTAGATATATAGAACAATGTGTCGGTATTTTTAGTTATACTGTAAAATAATATTTAATAACTCTCTTTAATCTTGGATGTAAATAATGCTGCAGCATAAAAAAATTGAATGTTTAATGTTGTTTATCGAGATTGCTCAGCAGCTTAGTTTTACCAAAGCAGCACAAAATTTATCGATATCCAGAGGGTATTTATCTGATCAGATAAAAAAACTAGAAACAGAGTTTAAATGTACCTTACTAGTGCGAACCACCCGCAGTGTGCGTTTGACTTCCGAAGGAGAAAAAATACTAGAGCAGGGTAATAAAATCAAAGCGATGATGTTGAATTTGGAACGAAATGTTCATCAGGAGCATAATGCATTATCGGGGGCGTTAAGGATCACCGCGCCCAAGATGTTTACAGAGCGCTTTCTACTGAATATTTGTCATGACTTTAAGCTTAGTTATCCGGAAATCAATTTTATTATTGATTCGAGTTATACCAATTGCGATTTAAATCAGGATGATTTTGATTTAGCCTTTCGTGCAACTCTGCACCCTCCGCAAAATATGGTGGCAAAAGAGTTATTTTCCTATCGACATTGTTTATGTGCTTCACCTGAATATTTAGCTGAATACGGCGTCCCGCAAAGTATCAATGATCTATCCTCTCATCATTGTTTATCAGCATTAGAGCCACAACACTGGCCTTTGAAATCTGCAGACGTGTCGATAAAAGGCTGGTTAACTATTAATGATCATTATTTGCTGAAGCAACAGGCACTGGGAGGAAAAGGAATAATTCGAGTGGCTAATTATTATGTGGACAAAGAGCTAAAACGGGGAACTCTGCAGAAGGTATTAGAAAATGAATATATTCATGGGCAGAGCATTTATGTACTTCATCCGCAGTTGATTTATCCTTCTGCAAAATTAAAGGCTTTTATTTCATTTGTTCAGGAAAGGCTGACCGGTTGAATAATATTAGGCGTAAAAATTCCGCACTTGTGGTGAATACACACAATGCAACGTGAATTCTGCAGCAATCAGAGATTACTTTAAACGTAAAAGGTAAAACCTGTCACGCTCGCTTTTTCCCGGAAGCGAGCATAATAATAAGCACAGATTATTAGTTTTGTAAGTTGCTTTGCGCCCAGTTGGTCAATCAAAATCTGTCATTTAATTGACGCTGCTTAAAACAATCCGAAGCGTTATTTAAAAAGCTATTTCCGAGGTAGTAGATCGGCGATTTTTCCCAATCAGTTTGGTCTTTTTTAACCCATTTACGCCACGTTTACGCCTTGAATCTCTGCACGCCTTGTAAATCGGGCATTGCATACGGATTTTTTATCCGTAGTTTGCTGGACGGGAATTTTATTGCTTGGTATAAGC
>JBATHQ010000596.1:0-2528 GCA_049667005.1 Psychromonas sp. | reverse complement strand
CACAATCCGGGGCTCTACCAACTGAGCTACATCCGCCACTAAACTTTTCAAATGGTGCGCCCTACAGGACTCGAACCTGTGGCCTACGGCTTAGAAGGCTTAAGACCCTACTCAATGCAATTAATTGATATTCAAGTATAATGTTAATAGTCAATGCGTTAGGATGAATTTCAACAATACCACTTAACACCTATTTATGACTATTTTGATGGGCACGTGGTAATTTTGGTCACTGTTTTTATTTCATTAATTATACACTTTTCACATCTAAAATACTTAAGACAGCAAATAAAAAATATTTCTAAGGTCAACTGAACAGAAAATTTAGATCCATTCCCCCAGTGTCAGAATAGTTGCAATGATGACTTTAATAAGTTCTCATAATTACCTAAGAGGTTAAATAAGCAACATATGACAAATTATCCAGAAGAATTAAAACAGAAAGTTATTAACGATATGAGCCCTCCAAACTCATTAAAGATCCCGGAGCTTGTTATAAAATATAACGTGCCAAAACAAACGCTTTATTCCTGGCGTAAAAAAGCATTGCAGCAAGGTAAATTAGTGACCGGAACAACCGATTGTACGAAATGGAGTAATGAGGCGAAGCTCGCCAGCATTATTGAAACATCAGTAATGACACAAGCTGAAAAGGCTGAATATTGCCGCAATAAAGGCATCTATTTGGAACAACTTGAACAATGGCATGCCGCCTGTTTAGCAGGCTTTAATAGCACTCCTGTATTAAATGCAAAACAAAAAGCAGAGCATATTCAAAAAGATAAACAGATCAAACAATTAGAAAAAGAGCTTAACCGCAAAGAGAAAGCGCTAGCAGAGGCAGCTGCGCTGATGGTGTTATCAAAAAAGTACCGTCATCACTTTCAAGACGAGGAAAGTTAACGTGCATCAGTGAGCGAAAGATAATTGTGTCTGATATTAATATTGCCAGAGGACATGGTGCTGCGTTATCTAAATGTTGTCATATTATCGGTATTAATAGTTCGACATACATCCGCTGGCATAAGGCTGGACAGGTTATCGATGACCAGCGCTCGACAGCACAACGGCCAGTCCCTATCAATAAGCTCTCAGCAGAGGAAAAACAGACGATATTAGAGGTCTGTTGCCAAAAAGAATATGCAGATTTACCCCCTACACAAATAGTCCCGTTACTGCTTGATAAGGGGATTTGGCATGGTAGTGAATCAACCTATTATCGAATTCTTCGTCAAGAGAATATGCTCACTCATCGAGGGGTTAGTGCACAAGCGATAAAGCGCAATGTCCCTAGATTAAAGGCGAGCAAGCCAAATGATATTTGGTGTTGGGATGTCTCTTTATTGAAAACGCATGTTATTGGGCAGTTCTTTTACTTGCACTTATTTCTCGATTTATACAGTAGAAAAATAATATTAGCCGAAGTTTTGTTATCAGAGAGTGCAGATAACGCTTCAATGCTCACCAAGCAAGCGGTAGCAAGAGAAAAAGCTTTATCGTCACAAGTGCCTCGCGTTCTACACAGTGATAATGGAGGACCAATGCGTAGTGCGACGCTGCAAGGTACATTACAAACTCTCGGCATTAGTCGCTCGTTTAATCGACCGTATACCAGTAATGATAATGCGTTTGCTGAATCGATATTTAAAACTCTCAAATATTGTCCTAAATACCCTGCGTCTGGCTTTAAAACGTTAGAAGACGCACAAACATGGGTAATGCTTTTCACTCGTTGGTACAACGGAGAGCATTTACATAGTGGACTGAATTTTGTCACACCCAACCAGCGTCACAATGGTGGTGATAAAGCACAATTACGGAAGCGAAAGATGGTGATCGAATTAGCTAAAAGCAAACGCCCGGAACGTTGGTCAGGTAAAACAAGAAACTGCGATCCGGTAGGCGATGTTTACATTAACAAACCATCAGCAGAAGAGGTAAAACTAGCCGCATAATCAGAGTCAATCATTGCAACTATCTTGACAGCGACCGTTATACCGTCATTCTCGAATTGTCTTATCGAGAATCTCGATGTTTAGAGTCGTAACCTGATAACTCTACTCATCTATTTGTGCGTATGTCTCCGGGGCGCGGCCTTCAGTCCGCATATGCGCTTTGCGCATCCATTTTTTCAGTTTGTAAAAGAAAATAGCAAATAAAAAGATGCGGACTAAAGGCCGCGGCCCAAAAGATTGAGTTGTCTCTGGAAAGTAATCGCAGGAAAGGAGTCGCAGAGCTCTTCCGCTCATGGCATTAGACTATCGTCTAATTACTTCGGGCGTCGTGCCCTTCGTCCTTCGGACCAGCTAAAGCTGTTCAAATTTATTCTTGGCAAATTTGTCGCTCATCAGCTCGTGATACTAAGTACTCGTACTTAAGTTGTCCAGAATAATACCCGATTGTCTTTCATTGAGTGCTTCGCAAAACAATGTGGCTACAATATTCCCCTCCCATTTTTCTCTTGAGTAACAGATCTTTAATTTGTTGATTTTACATCACTTAAAATTTCATGTTGGGTAAGGTCAAAC
>JBATHQ010000595.1:0-3598 GCA_049667005.1 Psychromonas sp. | reverse complement strand
GGTTGGCGTTTTTGGGGCAGCATTCGCTACAGGTATTCGCTTATCATTTGGTTGTTTTGTATTGCTATATCCCGTTTCGTTGGGGCGATTGGGCGTTGACTGACAACCAAAAGTGGGTGGCATTATTCATTTTCCTAGCGAGCTTAAGCCTGCCTGCGCTGTGGCATAAAGCCTATGTGCAGCGCAAAAAACAGGCTCAGCAGGCGCAAAAGGCTCAAAAAGCCATCGCCTAAAGGGGCACTGGCTAGGGCTGCTTCTTCTCTTGCTTTAGATTAAAAGGGCTAAAGGCATATCTACCGTAAGTGCATGGTGAAATAATTTGCTTAAAGATGATTCTAAACCTTATTATTGGTCATGCACTCATATCATTTACTATCAACAAGGAAAACAGATGTCATTAGTTTTATATTTCGCTCCAGGGGCATGCTCGGGAGTGACTATTAATGCCCTGGAAGAGTTAGGGGTGGCGTGTGAATACCGAAAAATTAATATTGCTTCCGGTGAACAAAAAACAGATGCCTATTTAAATATAAACCCTTACGGAAAGGTACCTGCATTAGTATCGAATGGTAAGTTATTGACCGAAAACCCCGCAATTTTGATTTATCTGAACACCCTCAAAGCGGGTTCGAAACTACTCCCCATAACAGAAGATACCTATCAGCAGTCACTTGTCTATTCTGATTTAATGTGGATATCAAGTTCGCTACATCCTGCGGTTCGCCATGTATGCATGCCTGCTTATTATACCGTTAGTGAAAACGTTGAAGATGTAGTTAAAAGAGGGCGGGTAACACTAACTACTTACTTTGAGATGGCTGAAAAGCGCCTTAAAGAGTCGAGCTGGTGGTATGGAGAACAGTGGTCAATTGTCGATGTCTATTTGCATTGGTGTTATACGCGAGCCCTGCGCGGTGGTTATGCCCTTGACGACTTTCCCGCACTTACGGAACACCAAAACAGAGTTGAAGCCAGACCGAGCTTTCAACGCAGAGTAGCAGTTGAGAATAGCAAAGATTGAATGATAAGCATCGCTAAACACGGTGGTGAATATCAACTTTTTACTTTAATTTGAAATTTTTACAGGCTAAATCCTGTCTATCTGTTTTCGACATTAATTTAGAGTAAAAATATGAACAAAAAGAGTGTTATTACAGCTGTCTTTGTTGGTCTTGTTGCCAGCATTGCATTTATTTTAATCCAACCTTTACTTGGTATGACAACGTTAACCTCAGGACATGCCGATGTGTATGCAAACCATGCATTTTATAGTGCAACTGCCGCAATGACTTTATCTTGGTTTCTGCATATTAGTGTTTCCATAACTTATGCGTTGCTGTCTACGCTGATTTTTAATTTTAATAGTTCGTTATTAATGAACTCTGCTCAAGTTGTTGTATTAGGATGGCTCACTACGCTTATCGCAACCCCTGCTAATGAATTTGTTGTAAAATTAGTGATCACTGAACAATTTCCAATCCTCCGTTCGCTATCTGCATTAAATACAGAGATTGGCCCCAAATTATGGTTACATATGATGTTTTTTGTCTTGGTGATGAGCGGGCTTTGCTTAACCAGAAAATATTTGCCGAAGATCTTTCCAGCCGAATAACGTCTTAACGCACCAGTTCGGACTGCACATTCATGTGCAGAGCCGAGCTGAATGAAATCCTCCAATATTTCATTTGCTACGTTATATTCAAGCCCAGAATAACCAGGCAAACACCGTTAACACTGCCATACAACCGAGGTTCAGATAAAGACCGATACGCATCATCTCTGACTGTTTAATATGACCGGTGGCAAAGACAATCGCATTCGGCGGTGTCGCAACGGGCAGCATGAAAGCGCATGATGCACTGATACCGATAACCACCGATAAAATGATTGGAGAGACACCTAGCTCCCCAGCAACACCGGAAAATACGGGAATAAGTAGCGCCGCACTTGCTGTATTGCTGGCAAATTCAGTTAAAAACACCACAAAAGTAACAATTGCCAGAATGGTCAGCAGTATGCCGGCATGGGATAAAATAACGCTGAGACTTTCGGCTAAAAATTTGCTGGTCCCTGTTATCCCCAATATATTGCTTAAACAGATACCGCCGCCGAATAATAGTAGTACCCCCCAGTCTGTGGTTTTTTCAATATCTTTCCAGTGTACTACACGGGCAAAACTCACCAGTACAATTGCCAGCAGGGCAACTAACGTATCAAACTGTGAAAATCCACCGAGCATCTTATTAATCGGCACACTGAATATCCATAAAAAGACAGTTAACGCGAAAATGGCCAGTGTAACCACCTTGCCTTTATCCCAATGTACCGGTGTATGCACCAGCTCAAATACTTCATCTAGATTGGGTTTTAAATAGAGGTAGAGCACCGCAACCGTCAACGGCAGCAGTATCAGAGTGATAGGCACGCCGAAACTCATCCATTCGCTAAAGCTTAAGTTTGATTCAGCTGCTGCAATGGCATTAGGCGGGCTACCGACTATTGTTGCTATGCCGCCGATACTGGCACAATAAGCGATGCCTAATAGGACAAAGACATAGGTATTGTGGCCGCTTTTGGTGTTGACCTTGTTCAAAACCCCCAGAACCAGCGGCAGCATCATGGCAGTTGTTGCTGTATTACTGATCCACATGGAAAGGCCTGCTGTCACGCCGAACAGCATAAATACCGCGACACCCATCCTACCCTTGGCAAATACCAGCACCTGATCGGCAATCACCTTATCCAGTTCCTGACGGTGAAGTGCTGCCGCCAGTGCAAATCCGCCTAAAAATAAAAATATAATAGGGTTGGAAAAACTAGCCAGCGCTGTTTGAGTATCAAAAACGCCAGACACAACGGCCAGGATGGGAATAAAAACGGCAGTAATACTGACGTGCATCGCTTCTGTCAGCCATAATATGGCGACAAATATAAGTATACACAGCCCCATTACCACCTCTTTTTCAAAAGGAAGATAACGATGCAAAAGAAAAAATAAAATCATGTCGAAAAGTATGATAATACTGTTTCTATTAACCAGCCATTCGGTTGTATTGGTCGGTAGTGGTTGGACGTCATTAAGGGCCATAGTTAACTCCATTAGAGAGAAAATATTTTGTTTTAAAGGGGCTGTTGCGTAAATCGACGTTGATTATTTCAGCCGATAGCGCTTCGGCGCATTCATTGCCTGAAGAGTGACATTTACTGTTTAGGTGTAAAGGAATTGTCGACTGCACCTATTGCCGCATAATTGCATGTTATGTAGCGCAAAAGTTAAATAAATGTGAAAAATGATTACTGGATCTCAATGATTTATAAAAACCAATGGCAGAGAGGGGTTGTGACTGAAGCGGTGAGGCAGGGGATTCATGATTAGTAAAACTAAAGGTAATAGTTTGTGATTAATAAAAAGCTGTGCTGAAGATTGATTTGTAAGCCGGGAAAATTAATTTTTAGCCGAAAAAGTTTGATATGTAATATAAATTTACTTGAGTCTGTTTAGTACATAGGATTATGATCTGCTATTACCTATGCGGTTTAATAATAGATGCAGGTCTAAATTCAGCTCGGTATAAGCAAGTTGTACAACACTGTTATT
>JBATHQ010000594.1:0-2833 GCA_049667005.1 Psychromonas sp. | reverse complement strand
GGTTCAGGCTTGCGTCTATCTATATAAGATCTAAGTAATTGATTTTTTCTGCCTTCTCTGTGCTCTCGGTGGTGAATTATTGTTTGGTCTGTCTTTTGAGCAATACCATTCCACAGTGCTGAGTAATTACAATTAAATGAAGCATAACTGTCAGTTAGTTGATTAACTGACAGTGTTTCTCTGCTTCTCCCCTTGAAATGATATTCAGCAACAACTTTTTTGTAAAACTTGTTGACCATAAGCCACGATTTGCTGCGAGATTTGTTTATTTAAACCTTTAACTAATACCCAACTGTGCCAATAAAGCGTTTCGATGACCTGCAACTCAGGGCACAGATTTATAAGTTCACCATTGGCCAGCTCCTTTTCTATCTGTAATTGCGGAATTAAGCAATAAGCTAAACTGCGTTTTGCCAAATCTACAAATGCTTCTGATGAACTTATTTTGTGGCAATAATATTGGCTAGGATCTAAGTCAAAGTGTTGGCTGATAAAATGCATGTGCATATTATCTTTGTGATCATAGGTAATACCCGGGGCCATTTTTAAAGTCGCTTTATTAACACCATGGCTGAAATATTTTTTTTGAAAATCCTTTGAAGCGACCAAGATATAATTCATTTCCCCAAGTTTAAAAGAACGATAACCAGGTAAAGGCGACTCAAGATTGATCACTGCACCGACAGCTTGCCCTGAACGTAATTTATCCAAAGATTCAGCCCCGTTAGTAATTAATAAATTCATTTCCACAAGATTGCTTTTTAAAATAGGCGCCATCGCATCAAAAAACCAGGTTGCAATGCTGTCCGCATTGACCGCTAGGGATATTTTTACCGGTTTAGTTGCTATGGTCGGGAATAAATTCGTCATTAAATCATTCTCCAACTGCTGCACCATTTTATAATGACTTAACAGTTTCTCACCGGCAGCGGTAGCGGTAATCGGCTGTCCCCGAATCACAACCGGCTGCCCAAGTTTCTCTTCCAAATTTTTCAGGCGCAATGAAATAGCAGGTTGGCTAACGCATAACTTTTCCGCTGCAAGTTCAAAACTTTGCTGTTCAATTACCGCATTTAATGCAGACAATAGTTTGTAATCTAAATTAACCATAAGAAAAACTTATATAGAATAAATATTATTGATTATACTTATACCAGCAAAACATGCAAAATTCCGCCTCTTTTAAATATATAGGTTTTCAATAAAATGGGTTTGATATTATTAGCGAAGGGATTTGCTCTTGGGATCAGCATGATTCTTCCAATCGGAAGTCAAAATGCAATGATGCTTAATCAGGGAATTAATCGCAATCATCATTTATTCACCGCGTCACTTTTTGCTTTGTCTGATATTTTATTAATTGCCCTGGGCGTGATGGGGGGGAGCTTCATATTAGCAAGTAATGAAATGATGTTTAATTTGTTAACTTGGGGTGGCATTCTCTTTTTATCCAGTTATGCGCTTATCTCAGTAAAAGCAGCCCTTAGCTCAGCCGTTGATGGTGCGCCTAACACGGCAGCAAAAAAATCCTTAAAAATAGTATTGATCACCAGCTTATTGGTCACCTTTTTAAACCCGCATGTGTACATTGATACGGTCATGATCATCGGCAGTGTTGGCGGGCAATATCAAGGCAGCAGTAAAATATACTTTATGCTTGGGGTTATGTCGGCATCGGTTTTTTGGTTTTTCACATTAGCAATAGGTGCAGCTAAACTCTCGAAACAACTAAGTAAAACACATATCAAACGCGCCATTGATCTTATTGTAGCGATCATTATGTTGTCAATTGCCTGGTCATTGCTGGTAACTTGGTTAGCACGATGATTATGGTCGAAAGTGACACAGAAAAGAAGCATACAGCAACGCAGTTACAAATCGTTTATGTTTTTTTGTACTTAGCACTTTAGGTGCAGCTTTTGAACTGCGCCTTTAAAGGCGCAGTTAACAATATAAAAAATAGATTAATTAACTTTGCTTTCATCTAATAAGGTTTCAAGGCAATGCTCTTTAATCCCGTAAAAAGCTTTAATCTCAGCAATCTGATCCAGTATTTCACGGTTCTCCTTCGCATTGCTTTTGCCCTTCTTAACCGCCAGAATCATTTTGTTTTTATTGGTATGCTCAAGACTGATAAATTCAAACACTTTGGTGGTATAGCCATTCGCTTCTAAAAACAGCGCGCGTAACGAATCAGTCACCATTTCCGCTTGTTGTCCCATATGTACGCCATATTGCAGCATCGGCTTGAACAGTTCAGGGCTATGCATTTGCGGACGGATCTGTTTATGACAACATGGTGAGCACATAATAATCGCCGCATTGGCGCGAATACCATAATGTATCGCATAATCAGTGGCAACATCGCAGGCATGTAGCGCAATCATTACATCCGTCTGTTTTGGCGCATGGGTTTTGACATCCCCGCAAACAAATGACAAGCCATGGTGATCCAGTGTCGCAGCTGTTTCATTGCATAAATCGGCTAATCCCTGACGTAATTCAACCCCGGTTACCTGGGCATTATTGTGCAGGCTATGGCGTAAATAATCATGAATGGCAAAGGTCAGATATCCCTTCCCCGAACCAAAGTCGACCACATTAACAGGCTGATCCTTGCCGAGTGGTGAAACGGCCAGTGCCTGACTGAATACCTCTATAAATTTATTGATCTGTTTCCATTTTCGCGACATGGCTGGAATAAGGTTATGCTGCTTGTCCGTTACCCCCAACTGCGTTAAAAATGGGCGGTTAATATCCACGAAGCGTTTTTTTTCACGGTCGTGCAACAACGGGCCGGCACTGCTTTCCTGCGCTTTATGGCTGGTTATAT
>JBATHQ010000593.1:0-11858 GCA_049667005.1 Psychromonas sp. | reverse complement strand
GGACTATACGTTGAACTCTCCCCGACGAGCTTGTTTCGGTTTGTCCAAAGGCGCTTTATAGCCAACTTCCAAACAGCATAACTATTCATTTTTATTATTGAAAATGGTTAGGCTATCTTTGCACGCTCCTGGGCGTTTTTGAGCGTGCCAGCCTCGCTTGGAATCGGGAAGAAGCGTGCATCTTTAATCTATGGGTGCTCATCTGATTTATGCAATTATAGTGATAGCCTATGCATTGAAGCTATTTGCCCTATCTTTCCTCATGACTAACGGTTAAGTTGAGGTTCTCGGAAACTCTAATAGTTATGACGATCTTTTCACTATAATCATTGACCTTAATTTTCCACAGCAACCTTGACAGAAAAAACACTAGAAACTAGCATTATCCAGTAAATGTTACACATACTGTAAATGAGGGCGGAAATGAGTACTGTTATCAGGCTTCCTGCAAAAATCTACAAACGTTTAGAGCGTCATTCGATTGGATTTGAAACTCCCGCTCAAGTTATCGAAAAACTGCTTGATCATTATGAGGCAGATGCGTCACAAGCTCCATATCAACACGATAGTATTGATATGGAGCTTCTTGAGCAGGCTTTTGAACGTATTTTTAAGGTTAAACCACGTAAATTTGGACAAAAATCACACCCGATAAGTGGTTATAGTGATGACGCAAAAGGCGTGCAGTGGAATATTGGCTTAATCTCTTCGACGGGTAATATCAAACTAGGAATAAACCTAGAAGGTATGTCGTATTCAAACACATGGCCAATTTCAAATTTTATTCAAAAAGAGTTAATTACTGGCGATATTATTAAGTACTTTGGAAATGAAGAAGATATAACAGTTCGATTTGTCAGAGATGCTTGGCAGGTATCATCCCGATTGCCAATAGAAGAACAGACGATTTTAAAGGCGAAGCTCAATGTTGTAACGCCTTCACAATGGAAAGAATCTTTAGAGGTAGGATTAAGCTGTTTAAACGAGGATAAAGACTACAAAGGTAGGACAATTCAAGATGTAACCTTAAAAGCATCTGGAAGGATTGTTGAACGAGAAGTTTCCCCTCATATATCATTTAAGCTAAAGATCACACCGGAGCAGCCAACATTAGATTCCCTTTGTAAAGCAATTGAAAATGGCAGAGAGCGTTTGCTAAGTCTTTACGAACATGTCAACAATAGTTCTCTCTGACAATCGACTAATACAACGTCTAATAATCAAGAGGTTAAAGAGCCATGCCCATATTAGTAGTAATCTATTTAGTTACTTCGTACTTTTTATCGTGGTGGCCTTTTGATGACACTGAACGTGCTATCCAAAACAGCCATTTTAATGTTTACTTTTACACTGGTTCTGGAGAAGAGACATATATAGGACAAAGCAATGGTCTTTTACAGTGTGGCTCAATGGCAAATTCTTATGCTTTATCAAAGGATTCTTTAAATTCAAGTTGGTCATATGTCTGTTGCCGAATTGCAGATGGTAGCGATTGCAAATCTAAGCACAGGTAATAACATAAGGTGATGTGATTAAAAAAGCATCCCGCCTAAGCAATTTTAGGGTATTGCATTCCCCTAATAGGTCTAGATCCCTATAGGCTTGCAGCGTAATGCTTGTCTCTGTCCATTTCCGCCTTACAGGCTAAGATTTTCTGCATAATTATTAAGTCTGATTATGGAGTATAGAAATTGTATTTTTTGCATGCTTTTGGGAGAAAGCGAGCGTAAATGAGATAGTCTCAACAGACAAATAGTGCAAAAATTCTGAGGCGCTTTGTGCCCCGAAGCGCCCCAGAAAAATATAAATATGTGGCCAACATTACTTCGCCACAACATTGTGAGTCAGATAAAGTTTTAAATGGTGTGGTGCTTATTCTCATATGCATCAACAAGTGATATTAACTTCTCAAGATCATCACTTTCTTGTGTGTTTGGAGTCGCGTTAAAGGCCCCCTCAATTTTCTTCATAACCATTTTGTATTCACTTTCAGAGAGTTCAAATCCAAACTCAGATAGCGATATAGTTGCTAGTTCATCAGCATGTGCACTATAGGGCGTCATCCCTTCTAGTAACTCTTTTTCTGAAAATATTTTTTTACTCATAATTTTATTTCCATTCTATGAATTCAAGTAAAATAGCCTATCGCACCTATTTAGAAGTTATAGATCATTGATATCGACCGCTGTCTCAGGTTGATCTTTTCTACTTTCAACTAGCCGAATTAATTCCATATCTTCTTCAAATTCCACCACTAAATCCGCTAACTTATCTAGTTCGTTGCCGTCAGGAGTATTGGGCTTAGCCTCCCAAAGTTCACTTATGCGAGTTAAAGTCGCTTGATGATCATCCTCTGTTTCGATTCTTTTCATATATTTCTCACTTTAATTGTTTTACCACCCAGCTTAATATTACTTCTACACTAAGGAAATATTAATTGCTAATAAACCAAGTGGTTAAAATTCAAGCTAGCGCTAATTACACCGATTTTCAACGACCAAATTTCTATTTTTCTGAATACTGGCAATTTTTTTAGACCTAGTGCATTCCCATTCGCTTACAGGATGCATTTTGTCCCAAGCGTTCATTAACTGCATCTGAAAATTGTAATTACTTCTCATCGCATTTACGGCACCAATTGCAAGAAATAGGTTGTGCATATCAGCTTGCATATATCTGTACTCAGCATTTGCTTTATTAGCGCACTTTCGACCTTTGTAAGCTTTCCCTTTATTAGTAATGCACTGTTTTATCACCTTCACGCCACTCAATAAAAGTTCGACCGAAGTTTCCCGCAGGTACAACATGCTCCCATTCAACACGCTTTGAGCGCTTAACATGCTTATCCGTATGGAAACCCTGTGGCAACTGTATATTCTTCTTAGAATCAAATGAAGCGCCACAGTACAATGTGGTTCGATTGTTCTGATACACCTTAGTTTCTAATAGTTTTTTAGCTTTACTGAATGATTAGTTTACTTCATTTACAGCAAACGTACTCAGAGGGAAAAGAGATAATAATATTAATGCACCTATGACTTTCATTTAAAAACCTTTTATTAACTTTCACGCAGAATAACTAAACTTATCACGTTTAATAATTGATAGGAGAATATTATGAAAGCTTGGAACAAAGGAAAACGAGTTGGTCAAAAAAAGCATTTAAATTAGAAGATATTTGGAGAATTAGAATTCGTCTCGAATTAGAAAAAAGCTAGAGCAGCTAGTCATCTTTAACTTAGCCATTGATAGCAAGTTACGGTCTAGTGACTTAATCCAGCTCAAAGTACGTGATATATCTTCTGGCTCATTAATTCAATCTCCCGCCATTATTGAACAAAAGAAGACACATCGTGAAGTTCAATTTGAAATCACATCAAAAACACAACAATGTTTAAACCTCTGGATAAACGTAAGCGCCTTATTCGGCCCACATACCAATGAATAGTAGATTTTGTCATGCTTTCCTTTTTAAGGAGAGCATCATCATGGCAACTGAGCGACTTACAAACCGCTCGGTTAACATCCACAAAAAAATAATTAAGTAAGAAACAAAAGGGAATTATTCTCGATATTATGAACAAGACAATACATCTGCCATTGGGTATTTACTTTCTCTTAAGCGCGCAGTGTGAATTTATTCATGCCTTTATTGACCGTAATATTACCAAATACAGGTTCAATAGCGCCAAGTCGTTTACTGTATTTCTGCCGACCTGCACTGCCATCTATTTTTACCCGCATTTTAGCAGTATAGGTAATAGGTTCACTGCTTTTATTGATTTCAAATTGTACTTGCCGACCCTGCTTCTTCGGTGGTTTATGCATAAATCACTTTTGCAGTGAGCAAACTAGACAGTCTTTTAAGTAACCGGAGAAACGTACATATTGTCGACCTGCGGTTTCAATGTTTTTGACACGAAGCCACATCTCTTTACCTGCTGGGCAGCGGCTGGTTAATGTCTCTGCATTATACTCTAGGTACATAGCCTCAAGCATCGCATTGAGGCATCAATATAAGTGCTATACCTTGGTTATTAAATGCAACCGTAGTTGGTTCTTCACTATCAAATTTTATGTCGACAGTCGCACTGGTTATTTCATTACCGGACACTCGGATATTACCTAATTCACTTCTCTCCAGTGTATCGTCAACATCAATGGTAAAACTGACAGATTGTTTTGCATTAATTGATTTAACATTCAATGATAAGTGTTTAGCACCATCTTTCACTTTTCCTGAAGATGTTAAGGCTAAGTCTCCCTCTGTTACTTCAAAAGGTTGAAAAACTTCTACGCCTTGACCTGTTGCAGTTGTATCAAATATCAAACCGCCTTTACTGTTAGAAAGATCCACTTTCAAAACAACATTTTGTAAATTACATTCACTGGTATTTTTAAAGACAAATTTATCTTTTGGCGCTCCTTCCAAAAACTTCACTTCTATATTGGCATAAGCATATTCGCCACCGCACAACATAACCAGTAACACTGCTGACAATAAGATATTAGACATAATATTCACCCTAGCTTTGATAGTATTGAATTGACATTAATTTATACAATGACAATACGAGCCATAATGGTTTGAAGATCAACATTAAGTTAATAACTAATGAAGTATTCGTTGTTTTCTGCAATCCAGTGTTTACCCGTATGTTTGGCAAACACAGCAAGGTCTTCAAGCGAACCAAAGCAACATGGTTATGCTGGCCGAATGTTTGAGTCAGCTCAATCCATGCTTCACCATCTAAATCGAGCTTATTCAATAAGCTTGCATGAAATAGTGGACATCCATAGAAATAGTGTTGTCGTCAGTGCTCAAAGGACTTTTCCGTGTATTTATCTTCGCCACATAAATAAGCGCGGCGAACACAACAAAAATATAATGATAATAAGGTGTATCTGATAAAGAAACTTGCGATTGACGAGATTGAGTCATAATAAACCACCTTCTAACGTGCAACATAAGCATAGTTAAAAGGTAGAATAAGAATAATTATCAGTCAAAGTTTATGTCTGTCCAGCTTTATACTTCCAGCTTTATAATGTCAATATTAAGACGATTGCGGTTTCTAACTTTTCCCTTGAAATGATAAAAGAACAATTAAGCAATGCGAATATTATCGACTTATTTGACAGTTATCATTCCGTCGATGCGGTTCAAAAATACAAACCTTTTAATAATATTTACCAATTTGTCGCTGAGCGAGAAAATCTCGATATAAGTAACATTGCAATGGTTGCTTCGCATGATTGGGATCTGTTTGGGGCAAAAAAAGTAGGATTAACGACTGCTTATATCAGACGAAAAGCAGAAATTTTCAATCCCTATTATCCTCAACCCGATGTTAGTGACACAGATTTAAATTCTTTGATTAGAAAGATAATATAGCGTATTGCCCATTGAATCATTAGGGATTAATGTATAAACTGTACTAATTGGTACACTTTACACTGGGTATATAAATGCGTGATTCAACGAAGAAAAAACGAACTCGAATTATTGAAGTAGCAACAAAACTATTTATTGAGCAGGGTTATAAAGATACCTCTTTAGATCAGATTGTCAATATCTGCGGTGGGTCAAAGCAAACTTTATATCGTTACTTCGGCAATAAAGAAGGTTTGTTTGTTGAAGTGCTGTCGCATAATACAAAAAATTCCATTGAATCAGTATTTCAACTGTCGCAAATGCATGAATCATCTTTGCAGGTAACCCTTGAAGGGTTTGCAATCCAATATCTTCAAGGAATTTGTACCAATCCGGTACTCGGTCTATTTCGAATAGTGTCTTCAGACTTCAATAAAAACAGTACCGTTTCGACTCAGTTTTGGGAAACAGGCCCCGCGCGTATACATCAATATATGATTGAGTTCCTAGAACATAATCTTGCTTGCCAATCCCTAAAAATAGACAATCCTTCCCATGCATGCAGTCAATTACTCGCATTAATTAAACTCGATTATCAAAATATGGCATTAATGGGTTTCCCCCTGCCCGATAAAGCACAACTGCAAATTCATTCCAAAAATGCAGTTGCAAGTTTTTTGACGTTATATCAATAATACGATCTATTATCTTATGGGCAAATACCCGCGCTACGCATCTTTTTAAGAGGATTTTGCCGCTAACTTTTTACCTATGATTAAAATAGGTGCCAGCGCAAAAATTGATAAAATAAACACTATTAAAGCATTACTCAGTGCAATATTTGCCACTTGATCTGTAACAACACTGCTAATTTGGTTCATGCTCATGGATGCTGAAGGCAAATTACCATTAACTCTCACCACACTTTCGTAGAGTTGTTGATAACTAACATAACCTTGACTGGCAGCATCGAGTGCGCGTTTTATTTCCGTCGATGCTTGCGCACTATGGCCCTGAATAACTTGAGAAAAAAATGCGCCGCCAATTAAACTACCTAGGGTTCGAAATAGATAAAAACTGCAAATACCTTCAATCCGTTGCGTTGGTTCAAAATACATTAAAACAGAAATACTAACGGAAACATTTAACAAGCCGACACCAAATCCTCGCAACATAATCGGCATCATTAACGTATTCGTATCGATGCTACTCGGTAACTGACTAAAGCTATATACTGAACCTAAAATCATCACCACACCAATGGGCACAATGGCATCACTTAATGGTCGTTTATAAATATAAACCAACACGCTAATTAACATGCCTAACACCATTGCATAGAATGCAGGTAATTGAATGTAATTGGCATTTAAACTATTGTAATGCAGCACTTGGCTAATAAATGTAGCAAATAACGTTGTACTTGCAGAAACGGCAAAGCCAGCAATGAATGCATTATAAATAAATACATTAGTCTTTAATTTACTGTGTAATTGCATCGTTGCTGTCAATCTGTTTTCACGTGTTTTAATTAACATGTAAACAGCACAAAGTGACAATACGGCAGCAAAAACAGTCCACTGTGAATATTTAACAGAATCCATCCAATTATAATAACTTCCACGCATTAATAGAAACACAATGCCACTAGCAGCCGCGCCTATCACCAAATACAATACCAGCCCCGATTTATGTTTAGGTTCAATCATCAATGGTTTGGGGGGATAAAGTAATAAGATAATCCAAGCAGAAAAAAACAACCACATTAATAATACGGTAAACAATGACCAATCAAATATTTCGAGTAATGCATTAATTGCCCAAGGATAGGCGCCTAGGGGTAATAATGTTGAAAAAACTAACATTGCCGCTATCACGATAGGAGCAACACGAGATTCAACGCCATCTAACACTAATAAATTAGTGACAACCAGTAGCACGCTCAAGGAAAATCCACTGCATAACCATGCACCAATAAATAACACTGGATTATCAGAGAACATAAAGAACACCCCATTAACGATAATGCCGGTTAACAGTGCCCCCTGTAATACAGGGTGAGTGCCCCATTTACGCAATAATAATGGTGTTAAGATCAAACCAAGAATTTGTGAAATGGTAAATCCCATACTAACTAGACTGACCTCATCTAACGAGAAACCGATTGATGCTGCCATTTCAGTGGATATATCACTAAATAAAACCGTAGCAATGCCATAAGCTGCCATTGAAAACAACGCCAACACCACTAACGTAATAGGTGTTTTCATTAGTTATCCTTGTTTTACTGTATGAATCGCTACTTCAGCCGATAACCCAGGGTAAACCCGTTGTTTTAAATCATCGGGTATTTGCAGTTGAATACGAACAGGAACACGCTGTACTACTTTGACAAAATTTCCCGTTGCATTTTGTGCCGGTAATAGACTAAATTGCGCTCCCGTTGCCGGTGTAATTGAAACCACTCGACCCGCTAGCGAGTGATCAGGAAACATATCTAACCGTACATCAACCTGTTGACCTATTTGTACATACTCTAGTTGGGTTTCTTTAAAATTTGCTTCAACCCAAATATAATCCGGTACCATAGTCATTAATCCCATACCGGGTTGAACATACTTACCAACTTGAACTTGCCTATTAGTTACATAGCCGTCAAAGGGCGCTGTAATAATGGTCCGTTGTTGTGCAATATTTGCTAAATTAAGGCTGGCTTGTGCTTGTTTCTGTTGAGCTAACAACTGCAATTTTTCAGTTAGCAATGTATCGTATTGCTTTTGTTCTGCTGACAATCCTAAAATTGCAGAGGCCAAATTACTCTCTGCCTCAATGGATTTAACTTTCTGACCTTCATATAAATTATGACTGATGGACTGTTTTTTTAATAAGCTTTTATAACGTGCTAATTCAGCATGTTGATGATCCGCATTCGCTTGTGCACTATTAATGACCTGTTTCGCTTGATCAATTTTCACTCTTTGCATTTCTGTTTTAGTTTTATTTGCACTTAGGGCTGCATTGGCTACTTCTAAAGTGGAGATAGCAATCTGTTGATTAGCAACATAATCTTTATCATCAATGCTAAACAAAGCATCCCCAGCACTAACCCATTGGTTATCACCGACCAATATCCGATTAACTTTCCCACCGACCTCAGGCGAAATAGAAGTCACATCGGTTTGGATATAAGCATTATCCGTTGATACCGTATTCGGTCTATACATCGTTACACAGGCTGCCGTTAAAGCGACTAGAATAACAATGACTGCTAGGACTGGTTTTTTCATTTATTTCACCCTTTTATAAATAATTATCAACAACCACAAAACTGTACTGTACAGTACTTTAAATGTAAAGTTTATTTTCTATCGAATTCGATTATCAATAAGGTATCTTCCTTTCCGATAAAGTGGCTGTTATTGATCAAGCCATCATGGTAAGTATGCTGTGCTTTTTCAAAATTAACATTCTGGTTTTCTGATCTTAAGCTTTTAGTGTGCACTTTACAGAGTTAACTTGTTGAAAGTTAATCCTCTTTTACTAATCACTGCATATTATGGATCGTCGACTTGTTTAATGTCATGCGGTTACACCGAGAACCTATACTTTAGCCCTATGAGGTTGATCTTTTGGTTTGTACATTAATTGCTTAGTTGGCGAATATAAAAAACCAACGGGACTAAAGACTGAGGAATCCGCACAGAAATGATCTGTAACCAATTGAATATATTGTATTCTTGAATTATTGTTTAATGAGTATAGGAAGTATAAACGACCTGTTTATCCATTAACTGCAAGTCAGTTACCCAAAACATTCACAAGCAGATAATCATAATATTAACTTTCTCAACGCCAGACAAGTTAAATAACCTCACTTTTCAGCAATTACATTTACCAAAATGTTAAATATGTGAAACCTGCTATACCGGCTTAGATTTAAGTTGGCTGTAAATGCAAAAATAATATGTTTTCTCAGTCATCAATTAAATAGACTTCCCTGTAAATATTCGGGAGGTGCCCGCTTTGATGTAGAGTGATGAGGAACATTTGTGTCAGTTTTATCTGCTTTTTTCTTAAGATGCTCAAGAATATGTGCAATAACGGCAGGATCTTCAATACTGGCAATGACTTTAACATGCCCGCCACAATGTTCACATCGCTCAATGTCAATATTGAATACGCGCTTGAGTCGCTGCATCCAGGTCATTCCCTGCTTACGTTCACAATTGTTCTGGCAACCATTTTTATATAATACCGCCTTGCGCCGTCTACCTTGTGTTACTTGAGCTCGGTGTTTGCTGTTTGGTGCAAAAATACCATGGAATCGAGTAAGGTTAACTCTAGGCTTGGGAACTAAAGCTGCAAGCTTGGCAATAAAATCCAGAGGTTCAAATATAACATGTGTCGTACCATTGCGATAAGGTGTTTTCAATTCATATCTAATTTGACCATTAGCTGTTAATGATAACCGTTTTTCTGAAACAGCTGAACGACTTACGTAGCGGCAAATATGCTCTAGTTTGTCGCGCTGGTGAACTTGTGCAACAACTCCTGCATGTAATGAAAACCCGGCGGTTTGGGCCACCTGTTTATACGAATTATCTTCTCCCCGATTTGGTAAAGTTTGCAGCGTAAAAACTTTACGACCTTGTTGGGGGCCTGTTGCAATGCGGTAAGTGACGGAATGTCCGTGTAATTGGGTTAACAAATCATCATCTTCTTCATCCAGCGTTAGCCAGGTATTCTCAGCATCACGCTCAAGCAGGCCACGCTTTTCGAGAAAATTAGCGATGCGCTGACTAAGAGTATGCACAAGGGTATTCAATTCACTATGAGTCGGAGCTTTGACCTGTTTAAAACTCTGCTTTCCGTTGTTGTTTTCGACATAGACACCATCGAGAAAAAGCATATGAAAGTGAATATTGAGGTTGAGAGCAGATCCGAAACGCTGGATCAAGGTCACGGCACCGGTATGTGCTGTTGCTTTTGTATGCTCCGCTTTTTTAATCAGATAACTTGATAGTGCTCTATAGATGATCCCTAAAAGCTTACCCATTAATTCCGGATAACGAGCCAGCAAAAACCGTAATTGAAATGGAAAGCTCAATACCCACTGGCGAACGGGAACTTCTGGAAAGATCTCATCCACCAATAAAGCTGCGCTCTCGACCATACGACGTGCACCACAACTAGGGCAAAAACCTCTCCGCTTACAGCTAAAAGGTACCAAGTGTTCGTGATGACAGCTCTCACAACGTACCCGCAAAAAGCCATATTCCAGACGACTACAGCGAAGAAAATCATCAAATTCTTGTTGAATGTAACGTGGAATATTGCGTCCCTGATTTTCAAGTGATGCTTTAAAGGCCGGATAGTATTGTTCGACCAACCGGTAAAACAATGTATGCTCTGGGTGATGAGGTTGGTAGCCAGATGATAAGTCTGGTTTTGAAATTTTTTTTGCGAGATGCATAGGCGATATATACTAAGCAATGCTTGTATATACAGTATAGTGAATTCGTCTTATGATGCTCAATTTGGTGTTTTATAATTCCTATGCTCTTAATAGCTTCTGCATACTTATTCAGTTAGGGAACTTTGTATAGAAATTGCATTTACGCTCGGTTTTGGGAGAAAGCGAGCGTGAATTTGTTAGATTAAGTTAAGCCCCCCACTAGACCAAACTGTCTCCTCAGGTCTGAGCTAGTACTGACAATGTGTGTTGAGATACACTTCCAAACGCCCTCTTTTTAGATTTATTTGTCAGTTCGCTATCCACTCAATATTCCTTCATCAAACACTTTCTTTTGAGAAGTAATCAATCTCAATCGATGATTGAGAAACACGTCGCATAGCCTTTGCTCTGTCTTTATCACCATATGTCTTTATAATTTGCTCAACATCATCGTTCAATATTCCAGCTGCTCCGATAAAATCACCAGGATGATCTAATAGGTATGTTTCAGCGGCAAGGTGCCTCATAGCATGCTGATTAATTCCGTGCTGTTTTTCGTCAGGAGCTGTATGCAAGTATGCGTTGTAAGTCATCGCACTAAAATTTTCAGAGAATTTTGCTTCGTCAGTAATAAGTAGATCTTTTTCTTTTCTTTTGCGAGGGTCGGTAACTTGGCTAGCTCGATTAGATCGCCACGGCAATAATAATTCGATTTCTTCCGATTTTGCATTACCGAATCGAATCAAATCCATTTCTATATAGTCAGCTCTTATGTCAATTAGTTTTTTGATCAAGGGAGTTAAATGCTCTGGTAACTCAACATCAACATTTACAGTATTATTAGCGTCGGCATTTTTTAAATATCTACGTTCGTTATCCTTTGCATCTATGATAGATGTTCCATACAGGGGGATGAATAAGTTAAATCGATTTTTTTGACGTAAGAAAGTTAGATTTGAAAATGAATTATTTTGGCTTTTTGCGGTAGGGTAATATTTTAGCATTGTCCAATTCAGCGCTCTGGGGCAA
>JBATHQ010000592.1:0-4330 GCA_049667005.1 Psychromonas sp. | reverse complement strand
CGGTCTGCCAGGTGCGGGTGATCATCTCGCCAACACGTCCCATCGCTTGAGAATCCGAGGCGATCATACTGATCGCACCGAGATCGTGCATGATATCTTCTGCGGCGATACTCTCTTTACGAATACGCGAATCGGCAAAAGCCACATCTTCAGGAATTGAAGGGTCAAGATGATGACAAACCATTAACATATCCAGATGTTCGTCAATGGTATTGACGGTATAAGGACGTGTCGGGTTGGTAGAGGAGGGCAGTACATTGGCTTCACCGCAGGCTTTAATAATATCCGGTGAGTGACCGCCACCCGCGCCTTCGGTGTGATAGGTATGGATAGTGCGGCCTTTAAATGCGCCAATGGTATCTTCAACAAAACCCGACTCATTTAAGGTGTCGGTATGAATCGCCACCTGCACATCATATTTATCGGCAACCGATAAACAGTTATCGATGCTTGCCGGCGTGGTGCCCCAATCTTCATGCAGTTTTAAACCACACACACCGGCTTCAATTTGTTCTTGCAGCGCTTGCGGCAGACTGGTGTTGCCTTTGCCTAAAAAGCCAAAATTCATCGGGAAATCATTGGTTGCCTGGAGCATTTTATGGATATACCAGGGACCCGGCGTGCAGGTCGTCGCATTGGTGCCGGTTGCAGGTCCTGTGCCTCCCCCGATCATCGTCGTGACACCGGACATTAACGCTTCTTCAATTTGCTGCGGGCAGATAAAATGAATATGCGCGTCAATTCCGCCTGCGGTTAAGATTTGCCCTTCACCGGCGATAACCTCGGTACCGGGGCCGACTTCGATATCAATATTATCCTGAATATCCGGGTTGCCGGCTTTACCGATGATCGCGATCCGGCCATTTTTAATGCCGACATCGGCTTTTACTATTCCCCAATGATCTAGAATCAGGGCATTAGTGATCACCAAGTCGACGGTATCGGCGCATGATGCCTGGCTTTGTCCCATGCCATCACGGATAACTTTGCCGCCGCCAAATTTAACTTCTTCACCGTATTCGGTGTAATCCTTTTCAACTTCTAACCATAAATCGGTATCGGCTAAACGCACCCGATCGCCAACCGTCGGACCGAACATATGTGCGTATGAATGTTTATCAATGCTCGCCATGATTATAACTCTCCCTGAATTTCAGCCCGAAAGCCAAATACGCGACGTTTACCGCGATAAGCAATAAGGGTCACTTGTCTTTCCTGACCCGGTTCAAAACGTACCGCAGTCCCCGAGGTGATATCGAGGCGGTAACCTCTGCATACTTCGCGGTCAAATTTTAAGGCGGGATTCACTTCGTAAAAATGGTAATGGGAACCGATCTGAATGGGGCGGTCACCGCTGTTTGCGACGGTAACGCGTATCTGTTCTCGACCAACATTCAGCTGGCGTATGCCGTCATCTGTTTTTATTTCACCTGGGATCATAACGTTCTCCGCTAAACGATTGGATTATGTACAGTAACAAGTTTTGTTCCATCGGGAAAAGTTGCTTCAACCTGCACTTCGGGGATCAGTTCTGCAATACCGTCCATGACCTGATCGCGGGTTAATAGGGTGCGGCCATAATCCATCATTTCGGCAACGCTTTTTCCATCACGTGCACCTTCCATGATCTCCATGGAGATATAGGCCATCGCTTCCGGGTAATTCAGTTTTAAACCCCGATTCAAACGACGTTCCGCTAATAATGCGGCGGTAAAAATCAGTAGCTTGTCTTTTTCTCTTGGTAATAAATCCATAATATTCTCTACTGTTGTTAGTAATAAGTATTTTTACTCAGGTATGCCAGATGCGTGGCTGCAGAGCCGCTTTATTCAGGCAGATCGGCCGTGCAATCACCCATAATTGAATAAACAGTTCTTTGCACTCCTGTGCGTGCTGGCCGAGATAGCGGATCACCAATAACCCCTGGATATTGGTGATGCTTATTTTATCCATCGCCTGCGCTTGCTCTACCTGCAAACGTAAGCTGTCAACTAAGGCGGTAAACTGTTGGCTGTTTTGCAGTTTGCCTGGCGCATAAATAATAAAAGTAGCAAAAACACTGTTTCCAGCCAATCCTGCAGGATGATTTAAGAGGTTATTTTCCGCTGAAATGCTAATACGATCATGATAAACAAGCTTGTTGTCACAAAACAGACGGTTAAGCTGAGTGTAACTGCCATTGACAAAAGGTTGCTGTGAGCTCGGTAAACCTAAGCAGGTGATATCCCAACCGAGGTAAACACTGTCAGCCGCGAGATGGATATCGACACTGTTGACGCCGGCTGCTCCGGAATAAACAATGGTTTCCTGCGGAAAATTTTCACACTGGGCGAGGCTCTCAAGGTGCAGGGTGGTAATTTGTGTCTGCTGCGGATCGCCGATGCTTAAGTCTTCGCGGGCACGATAAAAACGGTTGGCTCCGGGGGTTGTTATTAAGGTGTGAGCCGCTGTTTTAATGTCCATGGTGACACGCAGTTCATCTCCCGAGACAATACCGGCTGGTGGATGCAGCAGATAAATATGCGCACACTCCTTACCTTCCGGATAAAAAGCTTTTTGCACTAATAACGGGCCCTTACGTTGGGTGCGCATGAGCTGCGTACCGTGCCCGGTGCGGCCAAATTCCAGCTGTAAATGTGCAAGCCATTGATTTTTTGTTGTTATTACCGGATTTGTTATTGCCATTATGAAATTAAAAATCCATCTCTGTTATTTTAATAAACGCATAAAATCAGCTTAGACTGCAAGGTATTGGCCGACTAATTGATCGGTTAATTCTGCCATTGGGCCCGACGCGATAACCTGACCCTTTTCCATCAGATGAAACTCTTCACCCACTGCGCGGGCAAAGGGCAGCTTCTGTTCGACTAAAACGATGGTCATACCCTGCTCTTTATTGAGCTTTAATAATACATCGCGAATCAATTGCACAATATTAGGTTGGATCCCTTCATTGGGCTCGTCTAAAATCAGTATGTTAGGATTAAGCACTAAGGCTCGGGCAATTGCAAGTTGTTGCTGCTGACCACCGGAAAGATCGCCTCCGCGCCTATGCAGCATCTCCTTTAAGACCGGAAACAGTTCATAAACATGCTCAGGTATGGTTTTGCTGCTTTGGCGTTTACAATTAAGGCTTATTTTTAAGTTTTCTTCAACGGTTAACTGCGGAAAAATATCACGTCCCTGAGGGACGTAACCGATACCGATATCCGGTCTTTTTTCCACAGATGCTTTGCTCATATCCTCGTCATTAATGACTAAACTACCCGAGTCGATAGGCAATAAGCCCATAATGACTTTTAACAGGGTGGTTTTACCCACGCCATTACGCCCCATAATACAGGTACGAGAGCCTTTTTTGATGCTCAAGTTAAGATCCCATAATATTTGTGTGCCGCCGTATTTTTGGTTTACAGATTTTAATTCAATCATGATTAATTTTATTCCTCGCCCAAATAAACTTTAATAACTTCCGGGTTTGCCTGAATCTCTGACATGGAGCCCTCAGCTAACACACTGCCTTGATGAAGTACGGTCACTTTTCTGGCGATAGAACGGACAAAGGCCATATCGTGTTCAACCACAACCACGGAGTGTTGACCTGCTAATGAGGTTAACAGCTCGGCGGTGCGCTCTGTTTCCTGCGCGGTCATACCCGCTACTGGTTCATCAACCAATAACAGACGCGGCTCTGCTGCCAGCAGCATACCTATCTCCAACCATTGTTTCTGGCCATGGGATAAACGTCCTGCAGAGTAATTACGTTCTGCGATTAAGCCTATCGTGTGCAGCACTTCATCTATTTTATCTTGTTGTTCGCCGCTGAGCTTATGGAATAAAGATGTCCATATTCCTTTATCGCCAACGAGACTTAACTCGATATTTTCAAACACGCTCAATTGTTCAAAGACAGTGGGTTTCTGGAATTTACGACCAATCCCTGCGCGGGCAATTTCAGCTTCATTAAGCTGCAATAGATCCACTTGCTGGCCAAAGCTTACTTTGCCCGTATCGGGGCGGGTTTTCCCGGTGATCACATCCATTAACGTCGTTTTACCTGCACCATTGGCACCAATTAAGCAGCGTAGTTCTCCGTCATTGATATATAAATTAAGATCGTTAAGCGCTTTAAAACCATCAAAGCTAACGCTGACACCCTCTACATAGAGGATCATGCCGTGCGTCGTGTCCGGGCGGATATGCTCTTTTGCCGAGATCGGCGATCCGTGTTTATCTACTATCATTATTTACTCTCCGCAGCTGTTGTTTGCGCGCTTTGTGCTTTCGCGGGGGGATCGATTTTATTCAGAAGGTTGGCAAATAAACCCGC
>JBATHQ010000591.1:0-4128 GCA_049667005.1 Psychromonas sp. | reverse complement strand
AGTAGTGGCGAAGAGATGATGAAACTGCTGCAGGAGTTACACAGAGATGGCCATACCATTATTCTGGTTACCCATGATCAGAATGTCGCGAAGTATGCGGATCGTATTATTGAGATAAAAGATGGCGAGATCAAAAGTGATCACCTGACCAAGCCGCAAACAGAAATCATTTCTGCGCCACAAAACAAAATATCAGCTAAAACGATAAAAGCCAGACGATTTGATTGGTCGCGTTATTTTGAAGCCCTAAAGATGGCACTTATTGCCATGTCAAATCATCGCCTGCGTACGTTTTTAACCATGCTCGGGATTATTATCGGGATCGCCTCGGTGGTATCCGTTGTGGCCCTCGGCACGGGTTCTCAACAGTCGGTTCTGGAAAATATGTCCTCGATGGGAACCAATACCATAGAGATCAAGCCGGGTAGTGGGCTTGGGGACCGCCGTTCAGGCAGAGTTCGGACGCTCACCGCCAGTGACGCGAATGTCCTCAAGACGCTGCCATTTGTCGATAGCGTCACCCCAACGGTTAGAGCGAATGTTGCTATTCGCTATGGGAATCAAGCGGTAAGTGGAGAAGTGCAAGGTGTTGGCACGGAGTATTTTCGGGTTCGCGGATATACATTGGCGCAGGGACAATACTTTGATGACCGCAGTGTCGATGCCCTTGCCCAGGTTGCGGTTATTGATGCAAATACCGTCGCACAACTGTTTCCGAAGGAGGTTGCTATCGGCAAGGTGATATTCCTGGGTAAATTGCCAGTTCGGGTTATCGGGGTAACAGAGCCAAGAGAGAACGCATTTGGCAATAGTGATTCACTGAATGTCTGGATCCCGTATACCACCGTTTCCGGACGTATCTTTAGACAAAGTGATGTTAACGATATAACCGTACGGGTTAATGAAAGTGTCTCGAGCACGGCGGCCGAGCAGGGGATTATCCGCCTTATAAAAATGCGCCATGGCGTTGAGGATTTCTTCACGGTCAATACCGATACCATTCGAGCAAACATTGAGAAAACCACGGCCACCATGACTCTGCTTATCTCTACGATTGCATTTATCTCTCTGGTTGTCGGCGGGATCGGGGTGATGAATATTATGCTGGTTTCGGTAACGGAGCGAACCCGGGAGATAGGTATCCGCATGGCAGTCGGAGCCCGTAAGAATGATATTCTACGACAGTTCTTAATTGAAGCGGTGTTAGTGTGCATCTGCGGCGGTATTCTCGGGATCTCCCTGGCTTTCCTCGTCGGCATCATCTTTGCCTCAAGCAGTAGCAATTTTCAGATGGTTTACTCGCTGAACTCTATTATTGCAGCGTTTGCCTGCTCAACACTTATCGGTCTGCTATTTGGCTATTTACCAGCCCGTAGCGCGGCTAAACTTAACCCTGTCGATGCATTGGCAAGAGACTAATATTATGAAGAAAATCATCTTTAACCTGAGTACGTTTATCGTCTTTTTTTCGATACTGACTGGCTGCAGTTCGCTCAAGCGCAGTGAGTTTGAGGCGCCGACAGTAGCGATCCCGAGTAATTGGCAGCAACAGAGTGGTGTTGTAATGCAGTCAGCCCAATTGGATGAATGGTGGAAGCAGTTTAACAATCCGGAATTAAACAGCCTAATTGAACGTGCTTTACAAACAAATAATGACCTGGCATTAGCCACGCTTACTTTGCGCAAAGCGCGTCTTGCTGCCGGATTGAGTGTTAATGATCAACTGCCAACCCTCTCGTTTAGTGGTGCCTCTTCTAATGAGAAATCTTTTGACAGTAGCGATAGCGATAATAGC
This sequence comes from Psychromonas sp., assembly GCA_049667005.1. Lineage (GTDB taxonomy): Bacteria > Pseudomonadota > Gammaproteobacteria > Enterobacterales > Psychromonadaceae > Psychromonas. The sequence goes on along the minus strand of JBATHQ010000591.1, from coordinate 2,333 downwards.
TATAGTACCAGCACGTCACTAAGCTATGAGTTGAATCTGTGGGGACGGCTTTCTGCAGCAACCGATGCTGCGCAGTGGGCAGCTAAAGCCAGTTCAGAGGATAGAGAAAGTACCGCGCAAAGTATGGTGGTGACCGTGGCCTCTCTGTATTGGAAAATCGGCTATCTCAATCAACGGCTTTACCTGGCCGAGGAGAATATCAAAGGTATTGAACAGATAGTGAACCTTACTCAACTTCAGTATGATAACGGTTCAACAAGTCGGTTAGCGCTTCTTGAGTCAACACAAAGCCTGTACAAACAGCAGGTGAGTTACAGTGAACTGCAGCAACAACTGAGTGAAAGTAAAAATGCGTTGTCAATTTTACTTGATCAACCGCTGCAGGATGCAAAACTGAATATACAAAAGCTGCCTGAAAAGCGCTTACCTGATATCGCTGCCGGCATTCCAGCGGATCTGCTATTACGCCGACCTGATATAAAGTCATCCCTGGCAAAATTAAAGTCTACCCTGGCGGATAAAGATGCCGTTGCAACCAGTTATTTACCGATCCTGACATTAACGGGTACGTTGGGCACATCGTCATCACACCTTGTGCAGTTATTGCAAAATCCAGTAGGAACATTGGGTGCAGGGATAACATTGCCCTTTCTTGAATGGAACAAGATGAAAATCAATAAAAACATCTCTGAGGTTGATTATCAAAGCGCGATAATTAATTATCGCGTTACGCTTTATCAAGCCTTTGAAGAGGTATCAAATTACCTCTCAGCAAGAGAGCATTACCAATATCAAGCTGAAAAGCTACAAGCGCAGTACAGCAATGCACTGCAGGTTGAAAAGATCTATGCGAGCCAATATAGCGTGGGTGCGATTAATATGATTGACTGGATAAATGCCATGGAGACGCGCCGTGATGCACAGGCTTCATTTTTAGAAAATCAATATAATCAATTTGTTACACAAGCAAAACTGTATCAATCATTAGGCGGTAAAGATATTGCACCAGAAATACAAAGCAATATTAATTAAGTGTCATCTTCAAGGTGTTTTACTGAAGTTCTCATGGCGTTGACAATGTGACGCCCTGAGAGTTTCGACCAAATAACTCGGGAATGACACATGTACCACAAGGAGTAATATGTGAAATTACTGTATAAATTTTTCTTTGCATTTTGCATCACCAGTTTTGTGGCGGTAGGGTTAATGCTTTCATTGATAACCGTTAATTTATCTAGCGGCTTTAATGATTTTGTTAATGCGGCGGAAAATAAACAGGTTTCAGATCTGAAAAGCAGAATTGTTGCGTTTTATCGCGATAATGGCAGTTGGCAGTCCCTCAAAGAAAATGAACAACTTTGGAAAGAGATGCTGGGCACTAAATCGGATGCTCCTCTTGCCGAGAATACAACATCGGGATCATCAGCAAGTCTACCTGAAAGCGATGATAGCCTGCAGGCGTTGAGTAGTTTACTGCAGACGCAAAAACGCTTGAGCTTATATGATGTGAATAAGCAGGTTATTTTCGGCAGACCTTTGATGGCAGATAACCCTTACAGCGAGGTTATTGAGTTAGATGGAAAAACCATCGGATGGCTTAGCCTTGTCCCCTCTGAACTTGCTGAAGGGAGTCCGGGAAATCAGTTTTTGGCACAACAATATAAAAGCTATTACATTATTGCTTTTGCTGTTATTGCCTTGGCATTTGTAACCGCATGGCTGTTTTCCAGACATCTGGTTGCACCGATCAGCTCGCTTATTGATGGAACCTACACCTTGATTCGAGGTAATTACCGGGTCCGCATTGAAAAGAAAACCAACGATGAACTGGCGCTATTGTCTGACAACGTCAATGTGTTAGCTGAAACGCTGGATAAAAACCAGAATAACCGCTTTAAATGGATGTCCGATGTTTCTCATGAGTTAAAAACACCGTTAACCGTATTAAGAGGACAGCTTATTGCCATTCAGGATGGGGTATTTATCGCGGATGAAAAACGCATTCAGTTATTTATCGACCAGATAGATACCCTGAGCAATATTGTTAATGATCTCTACCAGTTATCTATCACTGATGTTGGTGGACTCTCCTATAAAAAGGAGCAGTTAAACCCTATTCAGGTATTAGTGCAGGTTGTAGACAGCTTTACTGCAAAATTCGAACAAAAAAATTTGACTGTCGATTGCGCACAACTGGCACCTTTGATGGCCAATAAAAAGTGTCTCGTATTAGCCGATAAAGATAGGATCAGACAGTTATTCGTTAACCTTCTGGAGAACTGCTGTCGTTATACGGACGATTTTGGCTATATCAATATTTCTGCTCAGATTGT